>JABMRN010000287.1 GCA_013202515.1 Candidatus Omnitrophota bacterium
GCAATACGCTGCACCTGAAAGTGAAGTCTTTCCACATTGCTGGTTGGTGTTTTTAGCTATAGCTTGGCAGTTTGTTTTTTTCATAATTTTTTGTGTTTAACTGAATTCCGGGGCCACAATACTTAACTACTTTAAAATAGAACTGTTGCCTTTTTACTCCTCTTTAGCTAGATCTCTTCTCGCTTTAACAAAAGTTGATGTAGAAAGATGGAAGCGCTTACCAAGTTCTGAACCGGACATAGTGTTTATGTCTTCGCCTTGTGATTCTAATAGAGCCTTGGCCATAAGATAGAATCTTGCTCGCATTGTAAGTCCTTTTTCCAGTATAAGTTCGGAACCGACTGCAAAAGTATCCCCCGGAATATCCACAAGCTCTACCCATGCATCTTTATTATAAAAGAATTTTACATTTATAAGTTTATATTTTTTCAGATCCCTCAAGCTCTTTATGACTTGGCGTCTTAATGAAGCGTTGCTCCAGGACTCCGGCAAGCCCAAGCTCAATCCCATAGCTCCCATATCTATAAAGAAGTCTGTTTTTTTTATAGATTGGCTGTATGCTACAAGTAGGAAATAAAGATCCGTACCCCGCATGACTCGCCTGGATAGCATCTTAGGTAAATATCTCTTATCCTCAAGAAGCGGGCAGGGAAAAGCGATATCTTTAGGTAAGTTTTCTGTATATAGTTCTCGCTTGTTTTCTTCGGAAGGCTTATCTTCAGGCAAGATAAATGATTTAAGTCTGACGAGTTTTATATTTGCAAGTTCCGGGGAATCTATAAGCGTAGCCGATTCGTAATTGTCCCTTAATGCTGAAATTGACCAGTTTGTGCTGCCTTCAACAACAAACCGTCTATCTACTATTATAAGTTTATCGTGAAGGCGTCTATGATAGGAGATAAAATGGATTACACATCCGGCATTTCGCAGTTTGTTTATTTCCGGGTGTTCGGTAAGCCGCGAGTCATCTGCTTCCATTCCCCTGAAACGGGTATTTAAATATAAAGTAACGCTAACCCCTCTCTCCAGTGCTTCTAAAAGATCATTGAGCAAAAGCTTTACAGGATTGTTGCCTTTTGCTCCAAGACGAATAGAATACATCGACATTACTATGGATTCATGGGCCCCATCTAAGAGCTTAATGACTTCTGGTTCATATGTGCGATCCGAGATATCTTTGACTTTGGCAGGAATAAACGTGTCTTGCGCTGAAAGAAGCGTGGTTATTAGCAGGGATGAGGCAAGAATTATGATAAGACTATAGACAGGTTTTCTAAAACGATCGAACATTATTCGCCTTTTACTTCAAGAGTGATAGCTTCAAGGTTCTCGGGCAATTCTCGTGTCTCTTTGTTGTTAATCGTATATTCCCATTTGTCATAATCAAATGCTATCGCGTAACAGCGAGTTTCTTCTTTTCCATTAAATTTGATTAAAAATCCACCTTCTGACATAGTTTTTCTCCTTATCTTTAAATTCCGAGAACACCTGCCGGCAGGCAATACTTAGTTACTTTAAAATAGAACCGTCCCTTTTTTCACTTTTTTCATTCTAAATGATTTCATCATCACCGCAAATCGTCTAAGCTTATAATGTCGTGATTTTCGTCTTTTAGATACCAAAACTTCCATCCGTTGCAACCATGTTTTACGATAGCTTTACCAGGGGCCGAAGGGTTTGTGTATACTTTACCGTTATATCTTATCTTGCCATCTGATGTTAATACTGCGTTGTATTCTTTCTCTTTATACGTTCGAAAAAGCTTTGTTTTTCTGCTAACAAGACCCTCGAGACCAATTTGCTTTTGTCTTCTACGCTTTCCTTTTGAGTTGACTACCATTGTTTTAATGCCAAACATGCTATCTAATTCTTCTCGATATTTAATTTTTATCATTTGTTTAAGTTCCTTTAGCATTGCATCATTGGATTTTCCTTTTGGCCTGCTTTTATTACCACGCGGCCCCGCAATACGAATAAGCAGAGACTCTATTTCGCCTACATGCTCTTCATTGCGCAGAAGATATAAACTAAAATGCGTCCAACTTGCTGCATGCCGATCTTTTAGGTGATGCTTCACTCTGCCTTTCAAGTTTGTGGACCTGCCTACATAGTATAAACCCATATCATCATATAGTGCATATACACCCGGGCATCTACCGATAAGCTTGGTAATAAGTTCAGCATGTTTCTTAAACACCTCTTTTGAAACATTCTCTAAATGATGGATTATAATGGATTTTTTTCTTCGCTTTTTCATGTTTCACCTTATGTACTTGCGTTAATTATACCTTTTCATATAGATATTTCTGAAAACCTATAAAAGTG
This sequence comes from Candidatus Omnitrophota bacterium, assembly GCA_013202515.1. Taxonomy (GTDB): domain Bacteria; phylum Omnitrophota; class Gorgyraeia; order JABMRN01; family JABMRN01; genus JABMRN01. Next base: position 2,326 of record JABMRN010000287.1, read on the forward strand.
TTACGTATATTTTCCACTCCACCTAAGATTTCTTCCGCGTCGCTGATGGCCTGGTATTTGAGTGTCAGGAGATCGGGTAGCTTTTCCTGATCAAGTTCCTCAACGCCGGTTTCTATGTATTTGGAAAGCACGAATTCTACGAATTCCTTCTGTTTATTATCTAAGCCCTCGAAGATCTTCGATTGCGCTTGCGCGACACGCATTTCCCGTGTGATAGGGGGTAGGGCGAAAGAAATATATTCAAGAACATCGAACAAGTCACTCTTTTCAGCGTTGATCATTTTTTGAAAGCTTGCTAGATCATCTGCACCATATCCTGCACTTGCGAGTTTTTCGAGTAATGCCTTACGCGTATTCGGATTGGACCAGATTTTACGCAATTCGTCCTCACTTTTGAAAAATTCTGGCAAGGCACCAAACATAGAGCGCAAAAACTCTTCGGCTGACATCGGCTTGCCGTCAGCACTCCAGAAAGTGGTAGCGATCATATGCTGAATCTCGCGTTCTTTGCCATCCCGCAATTTAATCTTAATCTTTGGAGGTACAGGCGGCTTTTCTATCGGATCGCAGGGGGTTTTAGGCCCTTTTGGCTCCTTTTCCGTTGTTTCATCTATCGGCTCACCATCCCATTCGGGATCAAGAAAATGATGATACGCATCCACAAAATCATAGATAGTAAAATACTCTTTCCC
>JABMRN010000288.1 GCA_013202515.1 Candidatus Omnitrophota bacterium
AACGAAGAGGGCGCAACATGGTGTGCGCTTGGCAACGAAAAGGTTGAGGCGCCTGCCGGATTGTGGTATACTAACCAAAATAAATGGGCATATTATGAATAAAAAATTCTATATAGGCATTGATATAGGTGCTACAAATACAAAGTTTGGCCTTGTGGATGGCAAAGGACGCATAAAGTCAAAGAAGGTCATACGTACAAGTTGCTATAATGGTGCAGCTCAATTTGTCAGCATTGCGAAGGATATCGTATATCTTTTCATCAAAGAAAAGAAATTGAAAAAGAATCAGCTATGCGGTATCGGCATAGGAGCCCCCGGGGCCATAGACAGCAATAAAGGCATTGTTCATTATTTAACAAATCTAAAAGGCTGGAAAGGCATTCATTTGAGAAAAATGATTGAATCAAAACTGGGTATTCGTGCCTATTTGGACAATGATGCCAATGTTATGGCGATAGGAGAGTTTTCTTTTGGTGCCGGGCGGGGAAGTAAAAACATGATTGGCGTTACACTTGGTTCCGGCGTAGGAGGAGGGTTGGTGCTTGACGGAAGAGTCTATCGCGGTACAAATATGGCTGGCGGTGAAATTGGCCATGTGCCGGTGAATGTAGAGGGTCCTAAATGTGCTTGCGGAGGAAGTGGATGCCTTGAAGCTTATGTCGGCAGCCCATATATTGTCAAAAAAACTCTAAAACTTATCAAAGGCAAGAAAACTGCGATAATGAAACTAATAAAAGGCAAGACAAGCCGTCTGACTCCCAAAATAATTTATAAGGCAGCCCTAAAGGGCGATCCTATAGCTAAAAGAATTTTACGAGAAACCGGCATTTATCTAGGTGTTGGGTTGACAGGGATAATAAACCTCTTAAATCCAGATGCTGTTGTCATCGGCGGTGGCGTTGCAAATGCCGGACGATTCATCTTTGATGCGGTAAAGGAAACTGTAAAAAAACGTGCTATGCACTTACCAGCAAAAACAGTAAAAATCTTAAAGGCTGAACTAGGAGAAGATGCAGGGGTTGTCGGAGCCATGGCACTTGTTAAGGAAAGGCAGGGCAAATAAAAAAGTGAAAATATTTATAGATACAGCCAATATTGAAGAAATACGTCAGATGAACAAATTAGGCATCATTGACGGTGTTACTACAAATCCCACTTTGATTTCAAAGGAAAAAGGAGATTTTAAGTCCATTATAAAAGAAATCACCGAAATCGTGGATGGGCCCATCTCGGCAGAGGTAATAAGTCTTGATGCCGAAGGCATGGTGGATGAGGCAAGGCCACTTTCCAGAATCCATAAGAATATCAACATCAAGATTCCGCTTACTCAAGAAGGCCTAAAGGCGGTTAAAATACTTTCAAGAGAAAGAATTAAAACAAATGTAACGTTGTGTTTTTCTGCGAGCCAAGCACTTTTGGCGGCGAAAGCAGGGGCTACTTTTATAAGCCCTTTCATAGGTAGGCTCGACGATATAAGCCAAAATGGAATGGATCTCGTTAGGGATATTAAAGAAATTTATAAAAACTATTCCTTCAAAACAGAAATCATCGTAGCAAGTGTAAGGCACCCTCTCCATGTCTTGGAGGCAGCAAAAATAGGAGCAGATATAGCAACGGTTCCCTACAAGGTTCTTACTCAGCTACTTAAGCATCCTCTTACGGATATCGGAATAGAGAGATTTTTGAATGACTGGAAGAAGGTAGAGGGTCGCAGTTAAGTTTTTAACAACGGGGATTAATTGAAACGGTTAACATTTTTTATCATAGGACTTATTTTATTTTCTAATCTTTGCTTTGCCCAGCAATTTCCGCAGCTAATACCCAAGAAAGATACTAAGGAGTTCAAAAGAAGTGCTCCCGTCGTAGTAAATGGTGATAGAGTCGAGTACCTGCACGCTAAAAAGCAAATCATAGGAACCGGTAATGTCGAGATCTCCTACGGAGATGTGACACTTACCTGTGAGAAGATAACGGTTTTCACCGAGAAAAAAATCGGCATTTGCGAGGGTAATGTAAAGATTACCCAGCCGCTTGGTATTTTTGAAGGGGAGCGCATTGAATATGATTTTGCGAAAAAAACAGGTAAGGTCATAGACGGGAATGTTGCTTCCTATCCATTCTACGGACACGCCGCTAAAATAGAAAAAGAATCCGAGAAAAAAGTTGTTTTTGACGGAGGTTATGTTACTACCTGCGATCTTGACGAACCCCATTACAGGGTACAGGCCAAGCAAGTAAGACTTTATCTCGACGACAAAGTTGTGGCAGAGCACGTGCTATTTTTTGTTGGGAAAATACCAGTTTTTTACATTCCTTATTACATGCAGCCTATCCGTGATATAAAAACCAAAATGTCTCTTATACCGGGTTACGAAAGTAATTGGGGCTATTATGTACTCGGCGCCTATAGATTTTACCGCAATGAAATGTTTAAGGGCTATCTAAGACTTGATTACAGACAGAACAAAGGGCTTGCCGAAGGAATAGATTATAGCTACGATGCGAAGGAATTAGGAAAAGGCCTTGCGAGGGCTTATTATGCGCACGAAGGCGATGACCTTGCCATGAACAAAGGAACAAGGCGCGATGACAGATGGAGGCTAGAATATAAACACTCCGCGGATCTTACCGATGATACCAAGTTAATGGTGGAGCTAAACAAGGTAAGCGACAGAGACATGGTAAGGGATTTTTTCTATAATGAATATGCAGAGGGTAATGAAGCCACTAATTATGTTTCAATCATAAATAGACAGCCCAATTTTAGCTTTGAGGTACTTACAAAACTCAGAATGAACAGCTTCTACACAGTAGCTCAGAAGCTACCGGAAATAAAGCTTGATGTTTACAGCCAAAAGTTGGGAGACACCCAATTTTATTACGAAAACAATATATCTCTGACCAGCTTTAACAAGAGATACGACGAATATTTGAATTTGAAGGGAGAGAATGCCGGAAGGTTTGACACCTATAACAAATTGTCATATGCAGCTAAAGTCTTAAAAAGTGTTTTTGTAACTCCTTATGTAGCTACAAGGCAGACATATTATTCGAGGAACCAGTGGAGCGCCACAAATCTATGGCGAGAGATCTACGAATACGGCGTTGATTTAAGTACAAAATTTTATAGGGTTTTCAACATAGAGGCAGAGGGTGTGGGCATTAAAGGGTTAAGGCATATTATTAATCCAACCGTAGGTTTCTTTAGCAGGCACCAGCCTACGATATCACCGATTAACCTATATCAGTTTGATGACATTGATGCGTTGGAAAAAGCAAACAGAATTCCCCTTTCGATAGAAAACAAACTCCAAACCAAGAGAAAATCAGGCGATGACTATGCTAGCGTGGACATACTAAGGTTTATTGTAAGCAGCGACTTCCTTTTTAGAAGCAAAAAAGGCGGTTTATGGTCAAAAGGCGACAGCAAATTTACCGATGTTTTGTTTGACCTAGAAATAAGGCCTTATGACTGGATTTACGCACAGTCAAAAGTGAATCTGAACACCAAAGAGTACAGTTTAAACACTGCAACGACGGATCTTGTTATAAAGATAGAAGATAAGCTAAAATTTGCATTAAGCCATATCTACCAACATAGTGACCTGGGCACTTCAAGCGAAATAACCTTAGACAGCCGATACAATTTCAGTAAAGAATGGGGCGTGAGGATGTATCAGCGCTTTGATCCCTACCTACAAAAATGGCAGGAACAAGAATACACCCTTTACAAAGACATGCACTGCTGGTTGGGTGAGGTTACATGTAATATGAAAGATAGCGGTTTTTCTTTCTGGATAACAATGCGCCTAAAGGCCTTCCCGGATATGCCTATTGGCTTGAGGAGGAGCATAAGCAGGCCGACTCCTGGCGCAGAAGAGCTATAAACATATCAGATCATAAGAAAGCCTTTCCCTTACCCACCTTCCATATTTGGCATATTCTCTGCATATATATCCCTTATAATTAAGAGCTAAAATTCCCCTTTTTTATTGCCTATAGCCTACCTATATGTTATAATATTGACCTTATAAATGGGTGAAATATACACCCCGTTAGGCCCTGAAACGAGGGTTTGGCGGGGTGCTGAATTAAGGGGGTATAACAGGGTGAATATATCAATTATTGGAACAGGTTATGTGGGGCTTGTTACGGGTACCTGCTTTGCCGATTTAGGCAATAACGTAATATGCGCAGATAGCGATAAGGAAAAGCTGCAAACCCTCAAAAAGGGCAAGATTCCTATTTACGAGCCTGGCCTAGAGGAGATGTTCAAGCGAAATGAACAAAAGGGACGGCTCAAGTTTACCTCAAGCATTAAGGATGCCGTATTAAAAAGCGATATTATCTTTATTTGCGTAGGTACTCCTTCTAAGGAGAATGGAGAGGCAAACCTTCTTTATATTGAGAAGGTTTCCAAAGATATAGCTCAAAATATTAAGTCATATAAGCTCATCGTAGAGAAAAGCACCGTTCCCGTTGAAACAGGCGAAAGGGTAAAAGAGGTAATAAGGTCGTTTAAGAAAAATAAGGCAAATTTTGATGTTGCATCAAATCCGGAATTCTTGAGAGAGGGCTCTGCTGTTGAGGATTTCATGCATCCGGATAGAATCGTAATAGGCGTCGAATCCAAGAGGGCGAAGGATTTACTGGCCGAGCTCTACAGGCCCCTTAAGGCCCCGCTTGTCGTAACGGATATAAAAGGCGCCGAGATAATAAAACACGCCTCAAATTCCTTCCTTGCCACTAAGATTTCTTTCATAAACGCCATCAGTAATATTTGCGAAAAAGTAGGTGCCGATGTCACGAAGATCGCACGAGGCATAGGCCTGGACAAGAGGATTTCTACTAGCTTTCTTAATGCAGGCATAGGATACGGCGGAAGCTGTTTTCCTAAAGATGTAAACGCCTTTATTCACATCGCAGATAAGCTGGGCTATGATTTTGGTCTTTTAAGAGAGGTAAAAAAGATAAATGAACATCAGAAGGACTTTCTCATAAATAAGATAGAGCACATGTTATGGAATTTGCCGGACAAAACAATTGCTGTTTTAGGTCTTTCCTTTAAGCCGGATACAGATGATTTGAGAAGTGCTCCGGCCCTTGATATCATTGAACGGCTAAAGAATGCCGGCTGCATTATAAAGGTATATGACCCCAAGGCTATGCCTAAGGCAAAAAAGATTTTAAAAGGGGTAAAATTCTGTAAGAATGCTTATGAGGCGGCAAGCAAAAGTGATTGCCTGGTTATCTTGACTGATTGGAACGAATTCAAAGAACTGGATTTCAAGAAGATTAAAAAGAAGCTCCATCAGCCGGTCATCATAGATGGAAGAAATATTTATGATCCGAAAAAGATGAAGAAGATGGGATTTAGGTATACAGGTATTGGGAGGGCAATATGATAGAAGGCGTACGCATCAAGAAGTTGAATGTTATTTCTGATGATAGGGGACAGCTAATGGAGATACTCCGAGTCTCAGAAACCAAGATTTTACCTCAGCAAGTTTACTTAACGACAGCATACGAAAACGTTGTAAAAGATAAAGAAAATTTTCATATGCACAAAAAACAGAATGATTCTTTCTGTTGCATTAAAGGTAAAATAAAACTTGTATTGGTTGATACAAGAAAGAATAGCAAAACAATGGGAGAGATCAATGAATTCGAAATTGGAGAAGATAATTTCTGTCTTGTAATTATTCCAAATCAGGTATTGCATGCATTCAAAAGTTTAAAAGGAGAGGCTTTTATAGTAAATTCTATCGATTGTGAGTACAACAGGAAGTTGCCGGATGAGTTCCGAGTTAAAAACGAATATTATGATTGGGATAAATTATGAGACGAATACATGTCGATAGAAGCATACTGAAAAGAATGTATGTAGATAAAAGATATAATCAATATGAAATAGGTGAAAGATTTGGTTGTTCACAATGGGTTATTAGTAATCGTTTAAGGCACTTTGGTATTAAGACAAGACCAAAAACGTACAATTTTGTAAACAGAAAATATAGCTATAATAGAGATTTTCTCAAAAATATAACACCGGATATTTCATGGGTTTTAGGATTGTTGGTTAGCGATGGTTTTGTAAGAAAAAATAACCTTTCTGCTTATTTTGGATTGAAATTAAAGCGAGAAGATGAAGATGTTATTTTTAAAGTAAAAAAAATCTTAAAATATCAAGGTCCTATATATAGAGGCATGAGTAAACTGGAGCACAAGGGATATGTTAAAGAATTTAGTTACAGTCTTCTGCATGTTAATGATGTAAATGCCGTAAAAGAGCTGGAGCAACTAGGTATTAGAGAGAATAAAACGCACAACGAAATTTTTTTAGAGTGTATCAAAGAAACAAATAATGAAGAAATCATCAGTAGTTTTATAAGAGGTATTTATGATGGTGATGGGAGTTTCTTATTCGATAAAAAAAGGAATTCAATGTGTTTTCAAATAGTGGGCACTTATCATTTGATGCAAGAAATTCAAAATCATTTAATGCATTATTGCCGTCTTAACAAAACTAAATTAACACAAAATATTTTGGGAACAAATCACTACGCCTTAAGATATAGAGGCAATGTGCAAACAGTTAGGATATTAAATTGGGTTTATAAATGTAGTAATCATTTTAATAGGATGGATAGAAAATTTGATAATTTTTGTAAAATATGGAGGACTACAGACAGATGAAAGGTGTAATTTTAGCTGGAGGGTTAGGAAAGAGACTATATCCCTTGACAAGAGTAAACAATAAGCATTTGTTGCCAGTTTATAACAAGCCTATGATTTATTATCCGATTCAAACACTAGTTGATGCAGGAGTGAAGGATATAATGATTGTTACAGGAGGCAATAATGCTGGTGAATTTTTAAGGCTTCTCGGCAATGGACATCAATTTGGCCTCAAACACTTAAATTACACATATCAGGAGGGTGAAGGAGGCATTGCACAGGCCTTGGGTCTTGCCAAACATTTTGCGGAAAACAACAAGCTTGTTGTAATTCTCGGAGATAACATTATTCAGAAAAGTATCGAAAGCGCTGTACGTGATTTTGAGGAGCAGTCCTATGGTGCCAAAATCATGATAAAAAAGGTTCCTGATCCCGGGCGTTTCGGCGTTGTTGAATTCCGAAATAAAAAAATAACCCGCATCCT
>JABMRN010000289.1 GCA_013202515.1 Candidatus Omnitrophota bacterium
ACTGGGCTATAGATCGCCTGCCCCGGAGACAATATTATGGCCTGCTCTCTCTTAAGAAGTGGTAGAACTATTGTGGGCACGTGAACATCTCAAAGACAAAGGTTTAAATTTTGGGCTTATGCTTTATGTTTTATTAATCTATTTAAATACCTCAGATATCATAGGGGATTTTTCAATTACACTTCACCAATATTCTCTGATGACAATTTCATTAATTATTTTATTTTGTCTTACAGTATATGGCAAATTCAGCAGCGGATACCAGAGCAACTGCGTTTATCACCATTGATTCGCATTCGTCCCTGCCCCCTTTATCACGATACAGCGTTACACTTGATTCTGAATAACACTTAAGGTATACTATTACCGGCATAATACGGTTAAGAAATTTTTTATGTTATTTACGACAACATCTAAAACTAAGGCCTTCACACTCATAGAGGTACTACTAGCGATCATATTAACGGGCATTCTTGCCTGTGTAATCTATGTTGCCTTCAATACATCATTTAACTACCTCATGATGAGAACTTGAAGCAAAATGGGCCCACAGAGGGATATGATATAGCATACTGGCAAGAAGACTAACAATAAAAAAGGAGGAAAGCATGGCAGAGAACGAAAGCAAGTCTGACAAATTCAAAAGACTGGCATCAAAGAGAGTAACAAGCGCAATTAGTAAAATAGACCTCATAGGAAAGCTATCTTCAAGCGCCTATGAATCTACGCCCGAAGAGGCTGAAAAGATAATAAATGCTCTTCAGGCATCCGTTGATAAGGTAAAAGCGGCGTTTACTAAGCAAAAATCCCCGGAATCAAGCTTCGAGCTTTAATTCTCGCTTCGATTTGCCAAAACTCCATTTATTGGGTATACTAGTGGAGTAAAAATCGGAGGTGCATATGAGCGGGAAACTCTTTTTTCAAATCGTCATACTTATCATTCTAGCCGCCATAATTGGGGTTGCTGCAAAGTATGCGATGTGGACTTATTGTCCAAAAGGCAAGCTTGGCTTAAAGCAAGCTGTTTCAGCGCCTAGGAAGTAAAGCTGATTGTTTTAAAAAAAGGCTACTCTACGTATAGAGTAGCCTTTTTTCTTTTAATGCTAATTTCGAGGTTATAAATGGATTTTAGGTCTTTAGCGCGGGCTATGAGCATCGCCACGCCTTACAATCTCCGTGAAAGCATAGGCTGGGTGATACGTAATATTACGGGGCCTGGCAGGAAAAATACCAGGATCGTTGAATCCATTCCATGCTCATACGTACTTAATGAAGGGGTAAAGCCAGAACATGAAGCAACTTTTGTGGGTGATATTATGCCTACCTTCAGAAGGCATGTTAAGTTCGGTCCTGATGTTATGGAGTTTGTACGGGGGAGTGATTTCCTTGTGGGAAACTTCTCAGGAACTATTACTAACAGGCAAAAAGGCTTTCTTAATCTTTCGTTAGACCAAAGGCATGTCCCCGATATTAGAGACATGCTAGCTCGGTTTTTCCCACCAGAGAAGACCTATCTATCCGTATGTAATAACCACATGGGGGATTTTGATAACAAGACATTCCTTAACTCCGTTTCTATGCTTGAAGCGTACGGTTTTAAGGTATTTGGATGGAATAAACGCCCCTATGCGGATGTAAATAAAAATATAAGAATCCTTATCGGCACTATGTGGTCAAATAGGGATTGCGACTATGTATGCAAGCTTGAAGATGCCGAATCCCATATAAAGCATGATGCATTCAATTTTCTATATCCTCATATTGGCTATGAACTTGAAGCAAATCCAAGGGCGGAGATAATTCGCTTAGGAAAAGATCTCATCCGTACATTTGATGCTGTTATCGGAGATCATTCCCATTGGCCGCAACAAGTTACGTCTGAATCAGTAGGTGGCATTAATAAACTTCTTGCTTACTCGCTGGGAGACTTTTGTGGAGGATTACAGTTAAAAAAATATCAATATGGCATAATACTAAAAACTCAAATAGGAAGAGATGCTAGAAAAAGACAGCTTGTATGCAAGGTCGAATGGCGAATTACTAAGTTCAGCCCGACATCAAATAGTGAAGTTGTTGTAGATATAATTAAGGAAGAAAAAGAAGTTGGGTCAACTTGTAAATTAACTTAAGTGAAGGTATATTTGATGTATAAAAAAGGAGGTTTTAATATGAAAAAGGCTCTAACGACTGTTTGTCTAGCTATGTGTATAAGTTTTTCCTGTATTATGTTACTACATTCCGAAGATACAGCAGCAGATTATGAGCATCAGGAAACCAATGATCTTGTCACTCGCGTAAAAGATGCAGCCAAGCTCATTGGATCTAAGGGTGAAGCGGCATTTTCCGAATTAAAAAAGGAAGGGAGCCCTTGGAAGGAAGGAAAAAAATATGTCTTTGTTCTTGATACAGATGGCAATATGCTTGTACATCCGGATTCGGCGCTTGAAGGAACTAATCAGATGGGATTAAAGGATCAGGAAGGTAAAATGTTCGTAAAAGGCCTTATTGAAAAGGTGACTGGCACTCCCGGTAAAGAAGAAGGGTGGTTTCATTATCAATGGCCTGAACCTGGCAGTATTTTTTCCAAATGGAAGACAACCTTTGCAAAACGCGTTAAGACTCCTTCAGGAAATATCTATGTAGTATGCAGCGGTTTATACAACATACCTATGGAGAAAGCATTTATCATAGACACAGTGAATGCAGCAGTCGCATTGATCGAGAAAGAGGGGACCGCTGCTTTTCCGGCAATCCGTGATGCAGCAAACCAGTTTATTTATCAGGATACATACGTATTTGTCGATAATCCCGACGGCATAGAGCTTGTGAACCCTGCTTTTACCGAAGTAGAGGGCACAAGTCTTTGGGACTACCAGGACGAGGAAGGAAAATATTTTACGCGTGAATTAATTGAGCTTGCACTTACTAAAGGTTCGGGTTGGGTAAATTATCTTTGGCCAAAGCCGGGACAGACAAAACAATCAAGAAAATACACATATGTAAAGAAGGCAACTTACGGCGATGAAGTATTCATAGCTGGAGCAGGCAGTTATCTTGAGAGCAAGATCGAAGAAACGACCAAAAAGCTTAAGGTTTTAGAGCTTAAATCAGGAAAAAAAATAGCTGCGGAGGTAATCAGAGAAAGTAAAGATAGTGTTTACCTTGCGCTTCCTGCCGGCACCATGCAGGTATCTTACCCGCGCTCTAATATCAAAAATATCAGAAAGCCAACGGATGAGGAGCTTCAAAAGATAAGAGCTAGCCTTGAGAAAACACAGAAGCAAAAAGAAAAAGAAGTTACAGAAAGCTCCGAAGGGGACTTGCTGTAACTTCCTCAAACGCGAGAAAATACTTAACTAATGAAGATTTTTTTAGCTGAACTTATCGGAACAATGGTTTTAGTTCTTTTGGGTGATGGTGTCTGTGCCAACGTTCTTCTTAAGAAAAGTAAGGGCGAGAATTCCGGCTGGATTGTCATTGCAACCGGCTGGGGATTTGCCGTAGCAATGGCTGTTTATGTAGCTGGGTGGGTCAGCGGCGGCCATATTAATCCGGCTGTAACAATAGGCTTTATGGCTATAGGCAAATTTACTTTTATAGAAGCGTTGCCTTATTTTGCGGGTCAATTTACAGGAGCGTTTCTTGGCGGGGTGCTTGTCTGGTTGACATACAAGGCACACTGGAAAGCAACGGACGATGCCGACCGTAAACTTGCTGTCTTCTGCACGGTTCCCGCTATACGCAACTACCGCCTTAATTTGTTGACAGAGATTATTGGCACAGCAATGCTGCTTGTTGGCGTATTGGGAATTTATAACGTCCATAACAGTATCGGAAAAGGGGTTGGCCCTTACTTAGTAGGCATTCTTGTATTCAGCATAGGTCTTTCTCTCGGGGGACCTACGGGTTTTGCAATAAATCCTGCTCGCGATCTAGGTCCTAGAATCGCGCACTTCTTGTTACCCATTCCGGGTAAGAGAGATTCTGATTGGGGATATAGCTGGGTTCCTTTCTTCGGACCGCTTATAGGCTGTCTTTTGGGGGCTTTCTTATATCAGCTTATTTTTTCATAAAGTAATATCATCTAACGATTTGGACGTGGTAGAACTGTAAGCTAAAATGCCAAAAGTAAGATACGAGATAGACCCCTATAACCGCCTGGTCATTAATGAAACTGGTAGAAAAACGCTCCTTCCAAGATATAGAAAAATCGTCGACGGACATTTCAAGATAGACAAAAATAATGCTTTATCCTACCTTGTTAAAACGCCTGTTTCAAAAGATCTAAATATGCCTCACCATGTAAAATTAAAAGGCGAATGGTCTTTGACAAAGAATTATGATTTAAGGCTCTCTCTTGATAAGTGGGAGAGGGAAACGCTTGGGGATAAGCTGACACTTCAGGGCAATATAGTAGAGACGGGTAAGAACTCTTTATTATTTGCTGTTACAACAAAGTCAAAACAAGGCACTCAATCCACATATATTCTTAAGCTAAGAGGATCATGGCTGGCGGATAAATATAATCGCCTTACCTTCAGTGTGCAAAAAGAAAAGGGTAGACATGATATCTTAACCTTTGATGGGGCATGGAAACTTAATAAAAATCACCAGATTATTTATACCTATCAAAAAGCTGAGCTTGTACGAAAATCAAAGAAAATTCATACCCTAACATTTAAAGGGTACTGGGATATAAAAGATAGAGCAAGAATATCATATGTAATTGATATAAACTCTGACTCGGTATTTAACTTTACTACCGGCCTTGGTATTTTCAAAGATAATTATATTAAATACGAAGTTGGGATAGGCTTGTTTAGTAGATTAAGTCAAGGCGTCATATTATACGGTAAATGGAGAATTAAGAGAAATATAGGCCTTATATTTGATATTAAGTATGAGGGCGGAAAAATTCATTCTATAGGTTTTAGCGCAGAAGCTAAACTTACAGATAGAGAGCTTCTACTTTTTAAACTCAAGAAAGAGGCGGGCGGAGATATTGTAGGCCGGCTTGAACTAAGACACAAGATCCTTAAGGGTGAGGGCGAGTCATTCTTACGGCTTCTTAAATCACGTCGGGAATCTGCTATCATGGCAGGTGCAGGTTATAGGTGGTAAAGGAAAGCGAATGAGAACGATTATTCTAGATGGCTATAACGTAATATACAAAATCCCTGAGCTTACGGCTAAGCTTAATGAGAGCCTCAAGGCCGCAAGGACCGCCCTAGCCATGCTCCTCTCAACATGGAAAAAGAAATACTTGTATAACCGTGCGTATATTGTATTTGACGGAAAGGACAATGTAACCCTAGAATATCCCCAAAACAAGGTCTGCGGTATTGATTGCTTCTTTACCGGAAGCGGGGAAGAGGCAGACGAGCGCATAATAGCCCTGGTCAGAAAATATGGAGCCTCATCCGAAATAACGGTAATAAGCGATGATAATAAGGTTCGGAATAACTGTAAGGCCTTTGGGGTAAAAGTGGAGAGTCCTTCATTTTTGCAAGAAACAAGCATGAAATCGAAGGACGCAAAAAAAGAACCAATCAAAAGAATCAGTGCCAAAAAAGACCGAGAAATAACCGATTATTACATTAACTATCTTAAACAAAAGGGAAGGCTATAGAATGCATAAGAAATTAATATCCATTTGCTTGGCATATAGTTGTTTCTTTTTTATAGCCGGATGTTGTACCGTAATGCACGGTCCTAGGCAGTCTGTTGGTATAACAAGCTCGCCTCCGGGTGCAGTAATTACGCTAAACGGAATATCCTATGGAAATACTCCTCTAATAGCGAAATTAAAGAGAGACACTAACTACATAGTTAAGTTAGAATTACCCGGATATGAGGCCTACGAGACCACTCTTATTAAACATATTGATGTTTGGATATGGGGTAATATTATATCGGGCGGTCTAATAGGACTTGCTGTTGACGCACTTACCGGAAGCTTATACAGCCTTACCCCAGGACAAGTGCAGGCAACCTTTGCTAAAGGTGATGACAGGGCGGCGTTAACAGAAGATGGGACTCTTTATATTGCAGTTGTTCTCAAGTCAGATCCGATGTGGGAAAAAATTGGGGCACTAAAACGCAAGAAATCCTAGGCGGCACATATAACGTTTACTGATTTGAAATTAAAGCTTTTTCCTGCTGATAAGTATAGTAAGCTGTAGCATGCCAAGAAAACCGCTTAATATATTCGTTATAATATCCTTTACCTCAAACTCCCTGTACGGAAGCACCCACTGAAAGCCTTCATCTAACACGCCAACCAATGCAATAAAGAAAAGCGCAAAGACAATATTCATAAGAAAAGGTCTGTTTCCCTTAAAAAGATCCTTTAATGCAAGAAACCCAAGAACCCCATATTCAAGGATATGTATCTTTTCAGAAAAATACTCCTGACGTGACATAAGAAGATATGCTATAACAAAAATAATAATGCTCCATATTAACTTATGCACAGGCAGTTTTCGGTATAATTTATATATACAATAGCATATAACAGAAGCTGCTAAGAAATAATAGAAGGCTAGCCTTAATACCTCTTCACCAAAGGTCTCTGCCAGGAAGGTTCTCAGCTGAAGCATAAAAGAAGCGGATACGACTATGAATACTGCAAGGGCTATTGTTATCTTTGAAATATGTCTCATTATGTATATATTATAACATAAATGATAAGGGAAGCATAATAGGGTAGAAAATCTCTTATCATGCCATTATTAATTCCGCAATCTCTCAAAAAGTAGTATTAGCTAGCAATTATTGCATTTTCCTGTTGATACTGTACGCAGCATGAAGTAGAATAAACACATGATACCCTTCTTAAATCTACCAGGAAGAATAGTAAGATTATTTGGTGCTAATGTCTCTGTAAGTGAGGTTGCCAGCGGCATATGCCTGGGCATGTTTTTAGGATTCATCCCACTAAACGGTCCAATGGCAATCATCTTATTCTTATGCTTTTTTCTTTTTAAGATAAATAGATTAGCTGCAATGCTTATCCTGCCTCTATTTAAACTTCTTTATATATTGGGTGTGAGCGTACTTACAGACTGGCTTGGGGGGCAAATTCTTATAAATGCGCAGTTTCTTGCGGGCTTTTGGGGATGGGTCACACATCTACCCATTTTAGCTTATCTGGATCTTGGTAATACCCTTGTTGTGGGAGGAATTCTATTATGTGCAATTTTATGTCTTCCAGTATATTTGGTATCTAAGAAAGCTATTATTATAATCAGAGAAAGATATTTTGATAGGATAAAGAACTCAAAGTTTGTAGCGTGGTTAAAGAAAATGCCTCTTCTTAATAAAATAACAACATTTGTAGTACGGGTAAGGAGCCGCGTATAGTGGTAAAAAAAGCCTTTAACATAAAAGGAATTATTAAGCTAGCAATTATCCTTATTGTATTACAGGTGGTTTTTGGACTAATTATATCTCCGCTTGTAAGTTCATTTATAATAGACAAGCTCAATGAAGTCGTTGGTACAAAGATTACATGCGATAAGCTATCGGTATGGCCACTTACACTATCATGCTCTCTTAAAAATCTTAAAATCTTTGATCCGGATAACGAAAAGGAACGAATTTTAGCAATTAATATGGCTTCTATTCGTATTAGTCCGTTTGCCCTGCTTTCCAAACGGCTTGTCTTTTCGAAAATTAGCGTATCGGGTGCTGATATCAACTTAATAGGTGAGCCCGACGGTACCTTTAATGTCCAAAAACTAGCTCAGGGTTCTAGCGCGAGAGAAGAGGCAAAAAGGGTCACTCCGCGTTCACTACTTGATAGATTCAAGGCAAAAAAGGATTGGTACACTAGAATATATAATATGTTAAAAAACAAATCCTCTAAACAATCTATCGAAAAAAGACAACAAGAAAAAGAAGCATCAAAAAAGATAGAAAAAGATGTGGTTAGCTTGCCTAAAGGAAGAAGGGTAAGCTTTAACAGAGAAAGGGACCGTTATATATTTGAAATCCAGCATCTTAACATTAAGAATTCACGCTTACACATGGAAGCTAATAACGGATCAATTGTTATCGAAAATACTGCTATTGGAATAAGTGGCATAACTCTAGATCCTTCCAAGGGAGCACGCGTAGATAAATGTAACCTAAAAGGAAATATTACTAAAAATGGCACACAAGCAGGTAATTTTGAGTTTTTGTATGCTCAACGCCTAAAGAACGATAAGCAAATAATTGACTGTAATCTTTCAGCAAAAAATGTTGATTTAAAAGCGGTGGGGTTTCTCTTTGAAGACTCTTTACCTGTTGGCTTTACAAAAGGAAAGATAAATCTTGAGTCTAAGACAAGAATTATCAACAATGAACTAGATTCAAGAAATTCACTTGTTATAAGAGATCAAGTATTTGTTCCTAAGCAAGGTAAAAATATATCTGTAAACCTTATTCCCCTACCTGTACTCTGCGCTGCTTCAAACGAGATTGATCCGATTAGGCTCAAGTTTAGTATTACCGGTACACTTGAAAAACCCCAACTCTCAGGGTTTATAGCATCTCTTATGGTCATTGTAAAGCCATATGTGGCTATAGTAGCTGAAAGGTTGAAGAAAGAGGGGATTAAGGCCATAACCACTGCTCTAAAGGCAAAAGAGGGCACTGACTCATCTGAAGAGGCAGGACAGAAGGCCTTGGATGCATTTAAATCATTCTTAGGAAATAAAGAGGAATAGCAATGGAA
>JABMRN010000290.1 GCA_013202515.1 Candidatus Omnitrophota bacterium
GCCTAAAACCAATTCGTCTTTCATCCATAAAAACCTCCCTTACAAACCTAATATAACACATAAATCAAACCTGACAAGTTCGCGCTACTCGCTAAGAACAGAACCACGTTAGTCCTTCAAAAAGGTAGCTTATCCACCTTGTATTTCCTTTGCCATATGCTATAGTTGAGATAAGAGAACAGAAGATTTTTTATAGATCTTGAAAAGGGTAAACCATTCAAAAGAATGGGGCACAAAGCCAACGGCCTAAATTCCTGACGGAACAGGGCAGCGTGGCTGCCGGATCATGAATAGCGAATGTGCCCTATTTTTCGAGTAGAGAAATAGGGTTTTTTATTGTTAATCTGGAAGGGGGGTGAGTATAATGTTGAAATTCGGAGCGGTGGTTTTAATGGCGGGTTTGTTGATTTTGGGGATTAGCCCGTTGTGTATTGCCGAAAAAACGGAAGTAACACCGGTTGAACACAGCGTTTCGCCTGCTACGAAACTTGCAAATGGACTTGGCAATGCCTTGACAGGATGGATGGAAATCCCAAGACAGATGGCCGAAGTTACCAATGAGCAAAATGCGTTTGCAGGTTCAACAATCGGTCTTGTAAAAGGATTGGTTTTCGGCACTGGTAGGACAGCGGCTGGCGTTATTGACACAGGTACTTTTGTCATTCCGCCATACGACAAGCCCATCGTGGAGCCGGATTACAATCTGTAAAAAGGAGGTCAAAAATTTGACGATCTCAAACAGTTTAATAGGGGGACAGTGTCGACCATAAATTCGGTACTGTCCCTTATTAAATTAGACCCAGGCAGATTTTGCTTGGGTCTTTTTATTTTAAGAGGTATAATTCTATTAGCTAGAAACATTGGTGAACATGCGGTTACTTATCCAGCGCGTAAAGAACTCAAGCGTTAGTGTAAACGGAAAGAAGATTTCCGAAATAGGCCGGGGTCTTTTGGTTTTTGTTGGGATCGGGAAAGAAGACAACGAAAAAGACCTCAAGAAATTATCGGATAAGCTTATAAAATTGCGTATATTCGAAGACGAAAACGGAAAGATGAATTTGAATGTAAACCAAGCAAAGGGCAGCATCTTAAGCGTTCCCCAGTTTACTCTTTATGCAGATACCAGAAAAGGAAACAGGCCAGGCTTCGAATTTTCGGCCGACCCCAAAAAGGCAAAGGGAGATTGGGAGAAATTTAACGGTTTTGTGGAAGAAGGGGGCGTAGTTCCGAAGAAGGGGGTTTTTGGTGAACACATGGAGGTTAATCTAATAAACGACGGCCCCGTTACAATATGGCTTGATTCTAAAGAAGTCTAAGCGTAGGTGTTAAGTTGAAACTTAGCAAAACACAAAAAATTAGCCTCGCTATATGGATATCTCTTCTATTGCTGAATATTCTATCCCAGCTTTATATCAGAGAAAGGATTCAAACTAACAGAAGAGAAATGATTTGTTACGCTTTGTTTGCCCAAGCCTATGATTTAGATGGATATGAAGGTGTCAAAAAAGAATTAAATAGGGTATATGCGCAAAAAAAATACGATTTTGTAAAAAATGTATTAGTTAAGATTAAATCCCAACTTAATAATGTCAGTGATCCTGCAGTTTTTTTGCAAAAAGAAATAGTAAAAAAAGAAAATACTATATGGCGATTAAGGGCGGTATTTTTTGTAATAATTCTATTAACCCTTCTAGTTATAGCCGTACGAATTGTGATGATTATTGTTGTGGGATCTAAAGCATAAGGGGGTATATATATGAAGATAGGCATCGGAAAAATTATTCTAGTTCTGTTTATTGCTTCTGGTATTATGCTTGCCGTTTATTTTGATACAAGCGCCAAGATGATCGGGGCTATGAACAAAGAAAAAATAAATACGCTATCGGTAGGTATGTCTATAGACAAAGTAAGAAGTATTATGATGGGCGAGACCGAAGACACGGAAGACTCGCTTGCTGATCTCGTGGGAGATACTGTAAAGAAAACAATGACTACGCTTACTTCTATTATTGCTAGCGACATATCGGATGAAGGTGACCCGTATCGGACTGAAATTATGCATAAGCTTACCTCTATTCTGGTAGTGGATTATTATTACACCGGCGACAAGAAGCCTGATAAAGATGCCGAAGACAGTGAACTTACGCCCCTAGTTTTTCAAGACGAAAAGCTGATAGGCGTCGGATGGGCTTTTTTGAAGGAGAAGAAGGGCGAGTTACCATATTAAAGGAAGGCTAGCAGCAATATCAATAAAGAAATTCTGCAGAAAAGAACGAAATAACCATATTCCGCAGTAAAATAATATATTTGTATCTGAGCTGCTAAAAATATTTCATCTAGATTTAACTTGCCCGCTTAGAGATAATAGTATATATTTGATGTAATATTAGTTTTATTTAAGCCAATACATAAAGTAGAGTCTGTGCTTAAGCCATTTGATTCTAAAATACTTGCTTTGGCCTGGAAGGATTCTTAAAGGTCGCTATTTTAAAGGTGAGGTTTAGTTGTGCCAAGAGAAAGAATTACAAAAAGACAAAAGAATATATCAAGGTTGTTGAGGGAGAAGAAAAATATATTCAAGGATAAAGTAAAGACATTTAGAAAAAGAGATATCTGCCCTAATAAAAAGGGATAGCTATGTTCAAAAAGCCGATCGCAGTTTTTTTTATTGGAGCGTTATATTTTGTAGTGTATCTTGCAGGACTCTTGCTATTAGCTGTGCTACCTCCCAAAGAAATAGGCAATCCCACTCTATTGATTCTTACAAGTCTCTATGCTGCTGCCTGTTCTATAGGACTTTGCTTTCTTAAAAACTGGGGCAGGATTTTGACGATTACTTCCTCATCATTTCTTTTTTTTGTGGCACTAATTTTTGGAGCAGTTGTCGTTGCCCTTGGGGGGATTAGCGAGGAAACGGTACCTTTAATATTGTTTATCGTTCTTCAGATAGCCATTACAGTTTATCTACTTTTACCCGTTGTCAAAAAGCACTTTGTATCGCATAAGATGAAAGAGTATAAAAAATCAAACAGCATTACTACTTTTACAGTATGGTTTTTTGTTTTTTGCATTTTGCTTTTATGTGGTGCAATTTGGCATTTAAATTTAAATTTTCTGCAAAAAAGCTTTAGAATTTTACTTTTCTCTCTTTCCGTTGTGCTTGGCGTTTCCGGCATAGCCTTCGGGATAAATCTCTTAAAAATGAGGGAATGGGCAAGAAGATGGCTAGTTATTTTATCAGCCGCATCTTTTGTTTATATAGCCGTTACAATTCCCTTAAATCACAAGGCAATAAGATCGTTTTCGGAAAACCAAATAAATAAGTATAATATTGAAATTAACGACAAGGCCGACATAGATAAGACCTCTAAAAATTACCTAGGCAATGCAATAGGGAAAATAGTTACATGTTATATCGTTATGGGCATAATAGAACTTGTTGCAAGATCTGGCCTTGCAGCTCTCAAGGTGATTGAGGTTTTTGTATTATTATATCTTCTGCTTGTTATATTTTACTTTACCCGCATTCGCATAAAAGAACACTTTAGGTGATATGAAAGTTCAATTTTTCGAATCCATAAACATAGAAACACCTAGAGAAAGAATATACGCTCGGTTGGGATACAAAAAGGGCATAACCAAGCTTTCGGCTGAACGGCGAAAAGAAGTCAATAGTTCGATTGAAGATGCCCTTTCTTTGATTAGGCTTAAGGGTGCAGGGGTAAGGATACCTATCAAAAAGATCAATTTATCGAATGTTGTTTTTTCAACAGGCAATTCTTTTAAAAGCTCTATAGTGGCTTCTCTTTTGAAAGATTCCCCCGAGGCCTTGTTTATGGGTGCTACCGCAGGAGCAGAAGTCATAGAATTTATACGAGAGCACAAGGACAGCGACTTAACGAGTGCTGTAATATATGACGCGGTAGCGAGTGAGGTCACCGACGTTTCATTGGGCTGGATTATAGACTATTTTAACACCCAGCTGAGACGAGAAAAAAAGAAGCTTACTAAAAGACGTGTTTCCTGTGGATACGGAGACTTCCCAATGGAATACCAAAAGATGATATATGAAATTTTACAATTAGACTGCTTGGGTGTTAGGATTACAGAGAGCTTTTTTCTTGTTCCCGAAAAATCTGTAACGGCGGTTTCGGGGGTGATTGATTTATGAAAGCAAGAGATAGAATAAAGAAGATTTTGGCTCGTAGAATACTCGTGCTTGACGGTGCATTAGGAACAGAGCTTCACAAAATGGGCATGCCCGGAGGCGTAAGCCCTGAGATTTGGTGTATGAAAAACCCCGCTGTAATAAGCCAAATATACAGTGATTACAAAGAGGCGGGAGCCGACATATTATATACATCAAGTTTTGGCGCAAATCGTGAAAAGTTATCGCAATACAATTTTGATGACGTTGCTTTATTAAATAAAAAACTCGCTCTTATAGCCAAAAAAGTAGCCGGAAAAGACATTATGGTTGCCGGTGACATCGGCCCTACAGGGCGTTTTATAAAGCCGTTCGGAGAACTAGATTTTGATAAGGCTGTTGGTATTTTTAAGGAACAAGCAAAGGGACTTCTTTCCGGGGGAGTCGATTTATTTGTTATCGAAACAATGATGGATGTGCAGGAGGCGCGTGCGGCGCTTATCGCAGTAAAGGAAGTTACCGATAAATTTACTATGGTTACGATGACTTATGAAAAACACGGCCGGACCCTTAGCGGCAACGATCCGGTAAGCGCATTGATTACACTGCAAAGTTTAGGGGCCGATGCAGTGGGATGCAACTGTTCGACCGGGCCAAAGGATATGCTTAAGATCATTTCCCTCATGAAACCGTTTAAAAAGGTTCCCCTTATCGCAAAACCCAATGCCGGGGTTCCTAAGCTGCTTGGCAACGAAACAGTTTTTGACATGACTCCTTATAAATTTGCATCTTTCGCCGGCAGATTTGCCGCCTCAGGCGTCAGCATGCTAGGCGGTTGTTGTGGTACGACACCTGAGCATATATACCGTCTTAAAAATGCCCTTAAGGGTAAAAAACTGGATAAAGCAAAGAAAGAACAATTCAACGGTCTTAGTTCCCCGCGGAGTTATTTTGTGTTCGGTAACCGTCGTCGCTGCGGAATCGTAGGAGAGAAAATTAACCCAACCGGAAAAAAGCATTTAAAACACGAGCTTTCATGCGGGAAGATAGGCCTTGTGCGCGATATTGCCAAAGAACAGGAAACTAACGGAGCGGATTTACTGGACGTAAATGTCGGGGCTTCCGGTGTAGACGAAAAAAAGGCCATGTCTTCGGTAATTTCAACACTTTCAGTTAGTACGAAGCTTCCCCTTGTTATAGATTCTTCAAATGCAAGGGTAATGGAATCTGCCCTTAGGCTTTACCCGGGAAGAGCGCTTATTAATTCTGTTTCGGGCGAGAAAAATAATCTCAAGAATCTTCTACCTATTGTAAAGAAATATGGTGCAATGTTTATACTTTTACCATTGACCGATAAAGGTATTCCAAGCACACTTAGAGAACGTAAGAGTGTGATTAAAAAGATAATTAAAAAAGCCCAGGATTTAGGTATAGACAAAGAAGACATCATAGTTGATGGTCTAGTGATGGCCTTTTCTGCTGACCAGGCTGCGCCGATCAAGACTATCAAGACCGTGGAATGGTGCTCGAAGACATTAAGACAGAAGACAATAGTGGGGCTTTCAAATATATCTTTCGGTATGCCGCGTAGGGATCTTATAAACGCTGCTTTTCTAAGGATAATGGAAAATATGGGCTTGACCCTTGCTATTGCAGACCCTTCAGTGCGCAGAATAAAAAGCGATAGAGCTGCCGAGAGACTTCTGCTCGGAAAAGATAATGATGGCTTAATATTCATAGCCCGCCATGCCGAAAGCCCTGCTTTAAAAGCGAAAAAGAAGAAAATTAAATCGTTAAATTATGGCGAGAAGATTTTTAAGGCAATAATGGATGGGAATAAAGAAGGCATCCTCCCGTCTCTTAGGGCTTCTGTGCGCGGTGGAGAAAAAGCCTTAAAACTTTTGGAAGGACATATGATCCCTGCCGTTATCCGCGTAGGAGAACTTTTCGATAGAAAAGTTTATTTTCTCCCGCAGCTAATTGCAAGCGCCGAGACGATGAAGAAAGGATTTAGTTTTCTAGAGCCTTATCTAAAACGCGAAGCATTTGATAAAAGAAAAAAGGCGATAATCCTTATGGCAACGGTTAAAGGCGATATACATGATATAGGCAAAAACATTGTCACGCTTATGCTTAAAAATCATAGTTTTCGCGTAATCGACCTCGGCAAGGATGTTTCTGCTAAAAAAATAATCAAAGAAATAAAACGTCACTCACCGGACATGGTCGGACTTTCTGCCTTAATGACTACAACTATGGTAAACATGAGAGATGTAATCGAGTTAGCGGAAAATGAAGGCTTAGAC
>JABMRN010000291.1 GCA_013202515.1 Candidatus Omnitrophota bacterium
AAGATCTGATTGAGCAGCCTAAAACCAATTCGTCTTTCATCCATAAAAACCTCCCTTACAAACCTAATATAACACATAAATCAAACCTGACAAGTTCGCGCTACTCGCTAAGAACAGACTAATGTTAAGCATCAAAAAAGTTAGCTTATAGTTGATTGACATCAGCATTTGTTTGTAGTATAATGTTGTTAACCGTTTAGAAAGCTAGTAAGGCAAAAATACTGATGGAATATAAAACCGTAATAGAAATCATAAGCGAAGCAAAAAATTCACACGATGCAGCTGACATCGCGGGCGAGTATCTCAGAGGATCGCTTGATACCGGTGTTCAGATGAAGTCTACATCAAGGCCTCTTAAGAGATATAAGGTCTCACGTATCATTTTGTTTGTTTTGATGATTCTATCCATAGTTAGCGTAACTACCTATAAAATCAATAAAAACCTTCCCATCCTAAAGATTCCATCAAAAAATGTATGCGCTATACAGCCACCATTAAAAACCTTCACGGCGGGCAAAGAATTATCAGACTGCCTGGAAGACCATAGGAAGTAGCATACTTCTAGTTTATCCTTAGTTAAATTCTGACTTAAAATCACTCCATTTTAGGCTTGCCTATATTATAATATTATGATATATTATCGCTCTATATGAATAGAACATTAGCTTCTATTGCTAAATTCGTAGTTAGCATTTCCCTGATAGGTATCCTTTTATGGTTTATGAGGGGAAAATACGGCATTATTGTAAGTGAGTTAAGAAATACCAACCTAATGCTTTTTTTCTTAGCATTTCTTCTTTTCTGTACAAATATCATTTTTATAACTTTGCGGCTTGACGCCCTTCTTTTGGGTGAAGGTATAAGAATGCCTTTCATAAGATTAATGGAGTTAAACTTTATGGGGTATTTCTTTAACAATTTTATGCCTTCAGCTGTAGGTGGTGATATTGTGAAGGCCTATTATACGGGTATATCCACCGGCCAAAAAACAAAGTCCTATGTTACAGTTTTCATGGATAGATTTGCTGGATTACTTTCCTTCGCGCTGATAGGGTTGGTAGCAATGCTTTTGGGCTGGAAAACCGTTGTCGATCAATCTATAAGAATCTCAGTTCTGACCTTTGTTGGATTAATTCTAATTGTTGCGGTTGCTTCATTAAATGCGAAAATCGCCGGATTTATTACTCGCATTTTATCTAAGATTAAAATCATGAATATAGGGCATAAACTGACAGAACTTTACCAGCTTATGCATAACTATAGGAATAAAAGAATATTACTTATAAGGGCAATACTGATTTCTGTTATAGGGCAGGCATTCTATTTTATAGTTGTTTACATATTGTTTAAATCCGTTGGTCTTAAAGTACCTTTTCGGGTTATTTTTCTAGTTATGCCGATTGTAAGCGTCGTAAGTATGCTGCCATCTATCGGCGGCTTGGGTTTACGGGAAGGTGCCATTGTATTCTTTTTTGCCCCCATCGTAGGTACGGAAAGGGCCTTTGGCGTCAGCATATTGCTGTTGGCAATTCTTTTCTTAATAAGTATAATAGGTGGTATAATATATATCAGTAGCCCACAATTTAGATCAATAAAAATCCGCGAAAATAATAAATTTTCCGGTTAAATTAAGGAAACCACATAGTGGATAAAGAGTTGTTAGAGATGCTTGCCTGCCCTTCCTGTAAGGGAGATGTTCGCCTAGAGGACGAAAGAATCGTATGCATTAAATGCAGTCTACGCTATCCCATTAAAGATGGTATTCCGGTAATGCTAATTGATGAGGCAGAAAAGCCTAAAAATTGGAGAAAATGATGAAGAAGATACTTGTTATACACGGCCCGAATCTGAACCTTTTAGGAAAGCGCGAAGTAGATATTTACGGCAAAACCAGCATAGACCAGATTAATAAAGAATTGACGGCTGTTGCAGATTCAAAGAAGGTAGAGCTTTCAGTTTTCCAGTCGAACCATGAAGGTGAGATAGTGGATAGAATCGGCGAAGCTAAGGCAAAGGGATTTGGTGCGATAGTTATTAATCCCGCAGCCTACACCCACACAAGCGTAGCAATAAGAGATGCCGTGAGTGCATGTGATATACCGGTCGTAGAGGTGCATCTTTCAAACATCTATCAGAGGGAAGAGTTCAGGCATACTTCACTTATTGCCCCTGTTGCAAAAGGACAGATATCGGGATTTGGAAAAAAGAGTTACATGTTGGGGCTTGAGGCCGCGATAGAGCTTTTAGGATAACGGGTACAGATTGGCCGTTCTTAAAAATAAAAGACAGATTAGGATCCTTAAGAAGGCGGCAAAGATAACCGTAGAGATCTTTGATATAGTATCTAAGAAAGTAAAAGTCGGCGCACGCGAGAAGGATATAGTAGCCGAGATAGAGTCCGAGATAAGGCGAAGGGGATTAAGAAGGTCATTTAGGACTATCGTTGCAGGTGGGCCCAATGCAGCTAAACCGCATGCAAAGCCGACAAGAAGACGCCTTAAATCAAAAGAGGCAGTAGTCATTGATTTTGGTGTCATTTATAAGGGGTACCATTCGGATATGACTAGAACCCTTCTCTTGGGCAGGGTAAAGCCAAAGATGAGGCTTTTATACACGACAGTTCTTGTTGCGCAACGAAGGGTAATAAAGAAAGTAAAGGCTGGCGTTAGGATCTCAGATGTAGTAAGAGACGCCAATAGCTATATCCGAAATAAGGGTCTCGGTAAATATATACTGCATTCATTGGGCCACGGGATAGGCCTAAAGATTCATGAGGCACCGAAATTGTCTGAGAAAAACAAAAAAATATTAAGAAAAGGAATGGTCTGTACAATCGAGCCAGGGCTTTATATAAAGGGAGTCGGCGGAGTGAGGATAGAAGACATGGTTTTGATCGGTAAGAGGTGGGGGGAGGTTTTAACAAGATGATTTCTCCCAAACGATTTGGAAACGGCCAATGTGTAATATTAGACGGCTCTCTTTACGTGGTGCTTTCTACACAGCATAAGAGGACTGCCCAGAGGGGAGCTGTTGTACGAACAAAACTACGAAATGTCAAAACAGGGCTGGTTAACGAATTTAATCTTAGCCCGGATTCTTTGTATGAACAGGCCTTCATTGAGAGAAAGACAATGCAGTTTTTGTATCATGACGATGAGATGTATCATTTCATGGACCATAAGACTTTTGAACAATTCCAGCTTCCGAAACAACTTCTAGGTGATTCAGTAATTTTTTTAAAGGAAAACACTGATATAACAGTGGATTTTTACGAAGATAAACCCATAGGCATTGAACTACCTATTTTTATTGAATTGGAGGTAACCTATACTGAGCCCGGGATGCGTGGCGATACAGCTAAAGGAGGCTCTAAGCCTGCTAACTTGGAAACCGGCGCCATGGTAAAGGTTCCTCTTTTTATAAATCAGGGAGACAAAGTAAGGATAGATACTCGTACAGGTCAATATGTCGGAAGGGCATAAGCGGTTTTATAAAAACATAGAGAAATAAGGAGTTTAACGTAATGAACAAGAAAAAAATAGAAGAAATTTTAGAGTTAATGGAAAAACACGGCTTAAACGAGATCGATATTGAGGAAGAGGGTGTAAGGATACACCTTAAGAAAGGCCATGGCGGGGTAGTTGAACGCATAAAAGAAGAGGTTGTTTTATCGAAAGCCGCTTCTGGTGCGCCTACAACAGCGCCAGAGACAAAACGCGCAGCAAAAAACCTCATAGAGATAAAATCACCCATGGTAGGCACATTCTATAAATCACCCTCTCCCGATGCCCCTTCGTATGTTGAAGTTGGTTCAAGCATAAAGGAAGGGGATGTCCTCTGCGTAATAGAGGCAATGAAGCTCATGAACGAGATAAAGGCAGAGGTAAATGGAAAGATAGCAGATGTTCTAGTAGAAAACGGCGAGCCTATTGAGTTTGGTCAGGTGTTATTTCTTGTGGAGCAATAAAAATGTTTAGTAAGATATTGATAGCAAATCGCGGTGAAGTAGCCTTACGTATAATCAGGGCTTGCAAGGAGCTCGGTGTAAGGACCGTTGCCATTTATTCTGAGGCTGATGTTACGAGCCTTCATGTCAAATTTGCGGATGAGGCCATTTGTGTGGGTAAGGCCCCCGCTTTAAGCAGCTATCTCAACATACCGAATATTATAAGTGCAGCCGAAATTGCCGATGTAGAAGCAATTCATCCGGGTTATGGATTTCTTGCTGAGGACGCCCATTTTGCTGAGATATGTGAATCGTGTAACATAAAATTTATCGGTCCTACCCCTGAAAACATACGTCTTATGGGCGATAAGATGCTCGCCAAAGAGACAATGAGAAAAGCAGGTCTTCCTATTATTCCCGGATCTAAAGATCTTGTTAACACAAAAGAGGAAGCCTTAAAGGTTGCGAAAAAGCTTAAATACCCCGTTATAATAAAGGCTTCAGCAGGAGGCGGTGGCAAAGGGATGAGGGTCTGTCATAACGATGTCAGGCTTATAGGCGCCTTCCTTACTGCTCAACGAGAGGCCGAGGCTGCTTTTGGTAATGCCAATGTTTATATTGAGAAGTATATAGATAAGCCCCGGCACATAGAATTCCAGATATTGGCCGATCAACATGGCCGTATTGTACATCTTGGGGAGAGGGATTGTAGCATCCAAAGGCGCCACCAGAAGTTAATAGAAGAATCGCCTTCGCCAATGTTTAGCAACAAATTAAGAAAAAAAATGGGTGAACTTGCCGTTAAGGGCGCAAGGTCGGTTAATTACGTTAACGCTGGCACGATAGAGTTTTTGCTTGATAAGAACGATAATTTTTATTTCATGGAGATGAACACCCGCATACAAGTTGAGCATCCGGTAACGGAGATGATAACAGGCAGAGATCTTATTAAGGACCAGATTAGGATTGCTACAGGTGAAAAACTAAACTTGAAGCAGGAAGAGATAAAGTTTGAGGGAAGCGCTATTGAATGCAGAATTTATGCCGAAGACCCTGATAATGATTTTAGGCCTTCGCCCGGAAAGATATCTAAACTAAATCTGCCAGGCGGAAGAGGTATAAGAGTAGATACTCACGTCTACCAGGGTTACGAGGTCTCCCCTTATTATGATTCAATGATAGCAAAGCTGATTTCGTATGCCCCGACAAGACGCGGTGCAATAGGCATCATGCAAAGGTCTTTGGATGAATTCATAGCCGAACCGATTAAAACAACAGCAGCTTTCAATAAACATATATTTGATAATCCGGCTTTTTTACGCGGAAAGTTTTCAACAGATTTTATAGAAAAGCTATTTGAGAAAAAATAATATTTGCCCTAACGCAAGGCGTTTTGGGATCATGTTCTGTTTCGCAAAAATTGGAGGATAGTATGAATTTTATTAAAAGCCTTATTATTTTCTTGTATCTGATTATCTATCTCATCGTGGGAGGTTCGCTAATAATTCTTTCACTCAACATATTCACATTAGATCAGATTGTTTTAGGTGCCGAATATATCTACGGCGACCAAAATCTTAAAGTTGCCGTAGGCGTCTTAGGTCTTATGTTTGTACTTATAGGCATTTTATCGGCCCAGATATCTTTTGGTAAAATAAAACGTGAGAAGACGATTGCCTTTGATAATCCTGATGGCCAGGTAGTCATATCGCTAAGTGCAATCGAGGATTTTATTAAGAAGATTATAAAGGATATTCCGCAGGTAAAGGAGATAAGATCGTCTGTTTCGGCAAGCAAGAAGGGCATAAATGTTGTGAGCAAGGCAACGCTCTTTTCTGATTCCAACATCCCGGAACTCACTGAAAAAATACAGTCCATGGTTAAAACTAAACTCCTTGAGATGCTGGGAATTGAGGAGACAATAAGCGTAAAAATTCACGTTGTTAAGTTGCTTGCGAGGGCAGGTGCAAAAGAAGAGATACAGGAGCCCAAAGAGGCTTCCCGGCACATTCCCTTTGGAAGCATTGAATAGATAGAATAAAGGAGGAAAGGCAGATGAGAAGAATCGGAATCTTAACAGGCGGCGGTGATTGCCCCGGATTAAATCCAACCATTAGAGCAGTCGTCAGAAAGGCTCTGGAAGAAAAATTTTCAGTTTTAGGAATAAAAAACGGATGGAAGGGCTTGATTGAAAAGGATGTCATGAAACTTGATTTAAATTCGGTTTCCGGCATACTGCCGA
>JABMRN010000292.1 GCA_013202515.1 Candidatus Omnitrophota bacterium
CTTGTGAGCAGAGAGATAAGCACGCTAAACATACTTTATGTTATAGATGATAAAGTCAAAGCAACCGATTTTATCAGCTTTATTAAAAAGAAAGCAAACAAAGATTGCTTCTATATTTATATATGCCCGATTACTACCAATTACGATTTAGTTGACCAAGTGGCGCAACGTCTTTCGGAATATGGAAAGGTCAAAATTTTACCTTTTCTCAAAGAGTTTCACAAAAATGCGTTTTTATACAAAAATCCTTTTATTAAATTTCTGTCAGATTTCTCCAAAGGTAAAGACAAGCCATTTATATCAGTTAGGAAATATTTTGCATACCCGTTTGGAAAATTTTCATTATGGTGGTTTTCTTTAGTTGCGGAGAAAAGCACATTAAAAAGACAATCTTATCACAACCTTGCAAAGCTTATAACTATCATCAACTTCCAGGACAATTATTCTATCGATGAGCTTTACATTGATATAGAGAACGAGTCCTTGAAGAAATGTATTCTCAGAAATAAAGGCAACACAAGAACTTGCACAAGGACCCAACCACAAAAGAATATTGTTGCAAGCCTAATTGGTGCTTTGCTGAAAGCAGGGGGATATATCGTTTTTTTTCTTATAAGAAAATGCGTTTTAAATGTGCTGTTCTGGAATAAAGCAGTTAAAAAGAGATCCATATTAAGGGGAACTAAATTTCTTTTTGTGACAAATTTCCCATTTGTTGATAAAGAGCTTTTTAAAGAAAATATTTTTAGAAGCAAGTATTTTGACCCCTTGCAGGCGAGCATCGAGCGCCGTTATAGAGGCAGGGTTTCATGGATAGGTATTTTACAGGACAATACCAAACTGAATATAAGCGAACTAAAGCTGGCAGCCAAAATCAATGAGTGGGGATACTGCGTATTTATGCCGGAGGAGCTAATCTCTTTTCGGCAAATAATAAGTGCCATTGTTGTCTTTTTCTATATAGGGTTCAAATTTTTATTAAAAACACCGTATTTGATGCGCAATTTTGTTTTTGATTGCCGAAAGAAAATTAATATATGGGATATATATCAAGAAGAATGGATTTACTCTTTTTTCGGAAGTTACTTGATGGGCGGATTATTATATCATCATATCTTTTCAAATGCATTATCAAATATTAAAGAAGATGCAGTTATTCTTTATCCAGCGGAATTATATGCATGGGAAAATGCCATAAATATCGCAAAAAAGCAATATAAAAGTGTCAAAACAATAGGTATTCAACACACCTCGGTTCCGTTATTGCTTTTAAATTATTTTAATTTCCCCGAGGATTTTAAGTCTCCGGACGTAATTAATTCATTTCCAAGTCCGGATTATTTGGCTAGTGCAGGAAGCATTCCTCAAAGAGTGCTTATTGATAGCGGCTGGCCAAAGGAAAAAATATTTAATATAGGAGCGATTAGGTATCATGGATTATCAAGGTTTCCACAAAGAAAAATAGATTGGAATATGCGGAAAAAACAGGTGATTGTAGCTCTTCCTGTCCCAAAGGAAGAAGTTGAAGAAATTCTTTTGTTGCTTTGGCGCGCTTTTCGTGACATCAATGTCTGTACATTTGTGATTAAACCGCACCCTATTTGCTCCATTCAGCATATAATTAAAAGCATGGGTTTTAATGGCGCAAATGGCAAATTTCTGTTGGATATTGACAGTCCTCTCGAAGATTTACTTATATCTTCGCGGGCAGTGATAGTTACAGGATCCACTGCCTCCCTGGACGGGATTGCCTGCCAGTGTCCGGTTATAATCCCGAGACTTTCATGTAAAGTTGATATGAATCCTTTAACCGGAGTAAATTCTGGATTTGCAAGATATGTTGAAAGCAAAGATGAGCTTGTTGA
The DNA here is from genome assembly GCA_013202515.1 of Candidatus Omnitrophota bacterium. Lineage (GTDB taxonomy): Bacteria > Omnitrophota > Gorgyraeia > JABMRN01 > JABMRN01 > JABMRN01. The sequence continues at coordinate 1,866 of JABMRN010000292.1, forward strand.
TACTGTCAAATCTATTGTGAATTCTGAAAAATCACCTCTTGCATTTGATAAATGTAAAGCATTTATTAGTGAGTATTTTACAATCTGCGATGACAAAGATGAGTATTTTTTACGTCTTGAAAGGGAGCTATCTAAGAAATGAAAGTTTTGCTAACAGGGGCTACGGGTTTATTGGGTAGTTATATAGTAAAGTTATGGCGAGGCGACGGGATGCTTTTTGGAACCCATATAGGAAACTATACAGTTACAGACAATGAAAAGGTTAAATATCGCATTGTAGATATCAGAGATAGAGAAGGAATGGAAGATATATTTGTTATGCATAACATAGATGTTGTTATCCATACAGCAGGGGAGGCAAGGGTAGATTTTTGCCAGAAGAATTACGAAGATGCCTGCTCTACAAACGTTATAGGGACAAAGACAATAATTAATCTATGCAGAAAATATAAGTCAAGGCTTGTCTATATATCAACAAATGCTATTTTTGACGGGACAAACCCTCTCTACAAGGAAGATGACGCCCCTAACCCTATTAACTGCTATGGTAAGATTAAGCTTGAGTGCGAAAATTTAGTAAGAGAGGCCATTAGCTCTTCTCTTATTATCCGACCGATTTTAATGTACGGATGGAATAGGTCTGAGGAGCGCGATAACGTTGCAACATGGATTTTGAAAAGACTTCAGAATAATGAAGAAATAAAGCTTGTGAATGACATTTTTGATAATCCTCTTTATGCGGTGCAATGCGCTGATTACATACTTAAGTTGATAGAAAAAAATAAAGATGGCATTTATCATATTGCAGGAAGTAATGTTTTAAGCCGATATGAATTCGGTTTGATAGTAGCTGATGTTTTCGGTTGTAATAGAGA
>JABMRN010000293.1 GCA_013202515.1 Candidatus Omnitrophota bacterium
AAAAGTTTTTTTAAAAAAATATGCAACAAAACTGGCATTCTTTACGTTTTAGTATATAGGGTAAGGAAAGAATGGTCTAAAACGAAAAGGAGGAATCATGCAGAACAATATTGAAGTGGTGCGTTTAAACCGCATGGAAGGCGAGGGTGCGCTTAAGGCATTTTGCGATATTTCGCTCTTCGACACCCTGATAATCAAGGGTTTAAGGGTAATGAACGGTAAAAATGGACTCTTTGTGGGTATGCCCCGCGAGCAAGGCAAGGACGGTAAATGGTATCAGACAGTCCGTCCACTCAACAATGATGTTAAAAAAGCTATCGAGAGCACTGTGCTGGAATGTTATGCCGCATAGAGAAAAGCGGGCCTTGCGATTAATAAAGGGTTGCAAGTATTAATGAGCTTTGGTCCGCTTTTTCTTTCCATCGCATATGCTAAAGAATCAAGGAAATTAGCTAAATTCCTTTAAGCGGCGTGCTACAGAAAAGGCAGAGTGAAGTGTACGAAAGAAGCCTTGTTTGTACGTTAATCTTGAATAATAAAAAATAAAGAATAGTGCTTTATCTATTAAAGCATAAAGTCCGTCAGCGGGTAAATTGATAACTACTTTTTTAACGAAAGCCTTTAGAAATGGAAATTTGATCATGACATTCGCAATGTTTTTTATGCGAACTATTTTTCTTCCTTCTGGATGATTGCGCAGTAAAATGCTGCCTTCATGAAAGGTCGCATCTCTTTCTGAAACATTGGCAGCCTCTAAATAACCTTGCTCCACAGCGTAGTGCGCAAGTTCGGTTTCCGGTAGGGTTTGATAAACGGAAAACCACGCCCACATAGGTTTCGCCTGCATGTTGATATCAACTGTCTGCCAGACGTCTTTCAGGCTTTCTCCTGGCAAACCCACCATATTGAAGGATGAGAAAGGAATCTTGTGCTTATGAAGAAGTTTTGCGCAACTTAGTATTTTATTATCTGATAGATTTTTCTTAAGAATCTGGTTCCTTATCTTTTCGTTGCCACTTTCGATCCCCAACGTAACAAAGAAACATCCCGCCTCTTTGAGAAGTTTTATAAGATCCTCGGTAACTATATCAGCTCTTGTAAGACAACCGAAGGGAAGATTAATTTTCTCTTTATAAGTACGCAAAAATTCGGAACAATATTCCTTTTTAAGCATGAATGTTTCATCATGCAGAAAAAAACAAGTTGGCTTAATACGCTTTTTTACATCCAGAAGCTCATCCATAATTTTTGGAATAGATCGCAACCTCACATAGGGACCTTTTTCTTTGTAGAGCCCTCTAAAAGCATGGTTAGAACAAAACGTGCAGTTAAATGGACACCCTCTTCCGAGTATTACCTCCTGCCGCTTATTGCCGTATATGTATGGTACTTCTTCGTAAATCTCCCTGTCGGGATGCGGCAGTAACTCAATATCACACAACGACCTTATCTCATTCTTATTAATTCTATTATCCTTTTTTACTGTCAGATTCTTTATTCCGCTGTAATCGGTGCCACCTTTAAGAGACTGCATGAGCTCCAAAACAGCATATTCCCCTTCTCCTCGGCAGACAATATCGACGCCTTCTTCCTCTATTATTTCAGGTACAAATGTTGGGTGTGGGCCACCAAAAACAGTTAATATCTTATCCCCAAGAATTTTCTTAATCTCCAAAGCCGTGGCTATATTCTTATGATGGAAACCTGTCGTGCAGTAAAAACCCACGATCTTGGGCTTCTGAGCCAAAACCCGTTTAATAATATATTCCCTGGGCCCAATTGCAATATCGGTAGTAAATCCATTCTGCTTAAGAACAGCCGATATCTGCATAATACCGAAATGCTGCTCGTAATAATTATGCACAAATAGGGCATCTACTTTTTTATGCATATCTAAATCGATAGTTTTATTCATATATATTTTTCTTACGTGGATACCTGGTGTTGCGATAGATACCCTTTCACTTAAAATTTCTGTTTTTGCAATACTATTATTACAGCAAAATGATAAGCAGTTGAAATAATGTTCTGGAAGAGTGGTGAAATAACCGTCACTAATTCACCTGTGAGTTGCAAAACTCCCATAAATATCAAGACCTTCGTAATAATAATATAGCCTGAGAAAAAGATAAGAAGTGTTCGTGCCCACTGCTTATATCTCAGCAACCCTATACCAAGTATTGTTGTAACAAGAGCCGACATTAAAACAAATAAGAAAACATTCATAGGTTTATTTGAGGTAGATCTAAGGAGCGAAACCATCAACCCAGAAAGAGTGGCAAAACCTATTAATACCTCTATAAAACCAATAACCAAAACATATAATTTATTCTTTAACAATTTGAATACCCTCCAATTTTGAAAAGATAGCATCTGCTGCCATCTGGTGTCCTTTTCTATTAAAATGGCCGTCGCTTTTGAAATACAAGCCCTCTCCGCCACGCCGTTTCAATTCTTGGAAAAGGCTTACAGAAGCTATATCGTGCTTATCGCAGAAATGCTCAATTTTTTCCTCAGATCTTACAGAATCTGGC
>JABMRN010000294.1 GCA_013202515.1 Candidatus Omnitrophota bacterium
AGAAAAGAAAGCCGGATCTCACATCCAGATTATCGCTATGACGGCGCATGCGCTTAAAGGGGATCGCGAAAAATGCATAGAAGCCGGAATGGACGACTATATCACAAAACCCATAAAAATGGAGAAGCTCTTCGAGATAGTCGAAGGAAAGAGTGCGGGGGCACCGGCAGAGGAGAATAAGATCAATGGCAATAACGTTTTTTCGATAGAGAAAACCTTAAAGCAGGTAGGCGGGGACAAAGAAGTGCTTAAAGAAGTTATTGATATTTTTCGCCAGGAATACCCCAAGCAATTAAATGATATACAGCAGGCTCTTAAAGGAAAAGACGCTGAGGTTCTCAGGCGCGTTGCTCATACTATAAAAGGGGCAGTTGGAAATTTTAAAGCCAAAGCTACTTGGGACGCGGCTCTGGCTCTTGAAAATATGGGCAAAAACGGCGATTTCTCAAATGCTGCAGAGGCATTAAATGTGTTAGAGGCGGAACTTAAGCGTCTGGATAAGGAATTTGATCGAATGTTATGAAGTATTTTCGCTATGCGGCAATATTCTTTTTAGTTATTCTGGCAACCGTACCTCTTTTGTCTTGCGCGATAAGAACCAACCCGTACTGTCTTACGGGCGCTTTTTTAGGTGATAAACCTTCCCGGAAGGATATAGCTGAGTTTCAAGATAAATACGGAAAAAAACCTTTCTTTATTATGGTTTTCGTTGACTGGGGACACTTTGTTGATAAAGAAATTATAAAAGATGTTTATTCTGAAGGCAGCCAGCTTATTATTACCTGGGAACCCTGGTATGCGAAAGAGAAAAAAGGTATTGATTATGAAGCTATGCTTAGCGGAAAATATGATGAATATATAGAGAAATTCTGCGACAGGATCAAAACCGTAAAAGAAGCGGTACTGATAAGATTTGCGCACGAGATGAATGGTAACTGGTATCCTTGGTCGGGCAGCATAATAGGGAAAGAAAAATATAAAAAGATCTACCAATATGTTAAGGATGTATTTGACAAAAAGGGGACAGCAAATATAAAATGGATCTTTTCCGTAAATGCCGCGGATGTTCCTTCAGATGAAAGCAATAAATTTATGTTATATTATCCCGGCGATGCTTATGTAGATTATATTGGAATAGATGGCTATAATTGGGGAAATACAAAGTCATGGAGCAGATGGATGAGTTTTAGGGAGATATTCGACAAAAGATATAATGAAGTTATAGCCAATACAAAAAAGCCGGTATTGATCTCTGAGTTCAGTTCCACCAGCAGTGGAGGTAACAAAACAAGATGGATAAAAGAGGCAATGAATGACATTAAGCAGATGAAAAAGATAGAGGGATTTATATTGTTCAACGTTAACAAAGAAACGAATTGGAGTTTTCCGGCAGATAAAGATTCTGGAAAAGAATTCAAAAAACAACTAAAGGATGGTTATTTCAAGGAGGTATAAGTGTCTAAAAAAATAAGTTTACAATTAAGTAGTCATGAGCGAGAAGGGTTATATCTTGTTTTTCTTGATGAAACACGATTAGATTTTACACGGCAAAATATTGAAAAGATTACCGAAGAGTTTTGGAAAGATCCTTCAAAAATTAGTCCCAAGACAAAAAAAGAAATTGATTTTCAACGGTGCCAATTTTGCCCCTTAAAAGAAAAAGGCGATTTCTGCGATGCACTTCGTCCTATAATTCCTTTTTTGGAGTTAGTAGATAAATATACTTCCATAGATGAAGTGGTTGCTATTTATAAAGACAGGCAAGAAATATATCATATTTCGGATACTACTATGCAGGAAGCTCTTAAATATGTTTCAATTTTAAGCCTGACACAATACTGTCAAGCGGGGCACAAGTATTGGAAATATTATTCCGGGATAACTCCTCTTATGGACCCGAAAAGTATGGCGAATAGATTATATTTGAACATTTATTGGCTACACAGAGGAAATCAGGAAGAAGTAAATAGTGTTGCTTATAAATTTACAGAAGAAATCAGGATCACAAGCAGTAATCAGGTCAAGAGATTAAGCATGATCTGCAAAAACGATGCATTTTTGAATGCATTTGTTAATACCCAGTTGGCAACGGAATTTTTGTCTATGGATATAGAAAAAAATTTAGCAAAATCATTTGAAGATTTTGAAAAAAACCAATTTTGAAATATATGTTTTTTGAAGACTTTACATCAAACAGAGTAATTGATAAATAGGGAGGTATTTATGGGACCAGTAGAAGCTCTGAAATTAGCGTTGAGCAAAGAAGAAGAAGCAATAGATATATATGGTAAGTTGTCCATAGAACATCCAGCAATAAAAGAATTACTTGTAGAATTACGAAACGAAGAATATAAGCATAAACAGCTTATAGAGAAAAAAATAGTTGAATTAACCAAGTACTAATAAGTTATGCTAAAAAAGTGTATATCCGCAGTTTGGGGCGACCGAAGGTTACAATGGCCAGAGATGGCATCAGACCTATTGGGTGAATGGATCATGATGGACCGTTGGCGTTATTATGATTATCCCAAATTTATTAAAGGAAATTATGGTTCGAATTATCGGTCGAGTCCTCCCCGGTAGTACATTTCAGATTACAAAATATATCTCTTATACAGATAGAAATACAGGATAACTTGTTATATAGCCACGGGTTGCGCTATAAAAGTCGGTTAAACAACAGAGATGCCTTTCTCCTATAGTCCAAGCTGGTTCGAGTCTCACACTGCTCACCAAATATAAGAGCCTCGTAGCATGAAAATGTTACGAGGCTTTTTGTTTCTATAGATATTCCGCATATCCCCACGTCCTAAAGATTTACGCCACTATTGCACCCTCGTCACCGTCATTGCGAAGGGCCGAAGGCCCTGAAGCAATCCCATATGCGAACTCGTCTATCTCTTTATCTCTAAAAGTGCCTTTAGTTAATACTTCTTAGTTAATGGGTACTTTGGCAAGATTAGCGCATTATTTCGTAATAGTAAGCATGATCGGTGAGCGTTTATTGGGGCATTAACTAGGAATAGCAGATATTTGCCAGATATTTATCTCTAGTTTATCTCTCTTTAGATAGAGAGTTTTTTAAGGCTTTCAGCTTCGGAAAAAAGAAGAAAAAGGACTAAAATGTACAACCGTTGCCCAGGTAGGTCTCTTAACCTCTTTCATTTCAAAGAGTTGATAAAATATAGGTGGGAGTTAATGACTCTCAGCTCGGGGAAAATGACCTTATGATATGCTACCCAAATTCATATTGACAATAATTAGCAGCAGGAATACACTCATCTTATCATCCACATAAATATTGTATCCAGTGAAGTTGCGTAAGACATATATTGCTACTAGGAAAAAGTTTGCAGGGGGAACCGAACGTAAGTGGAAATATCAGATTTATTAAGAAAGGAGTCAAAATGAACATGTTTGAATACGCAATGCAGATGGAAAAGGACGGTGAGAATCTGTACCGCGAGCTGGCTCAAAAGTCTGATGGCCCGGGGATCAAGAACATATTCGATATGCTGGCGGATGACGAGATTAAACACTACAAAATTTTTAAAAACATGAAAAGGAAAGAAAAGCCTCAAATGGCCGAAACGGAAGTTCTCAGCAGCGCCAGGAACATTTTCGCCCAGTTAAAGGAAGAAAAAAAAATTGACTATAAACTCTCGCAAATAGAGTTGTATAAAAAAGCGCAGGAGCTGGAAAAAAAGACTGAAGACTTTTACTGGGAGAAGGGCGAAGAGGTAGAAGACGAATATCAGAAAGCAATGTTTCTAAAGATCGCTGAAGAGGAGAAGAAACACTACTTCCTGCTTGATAATATAATAGAGTTTGTATCAAGGCCCCAAACCTGGCTTGAAAATGCCGAGTTTCACCACCTTGAGGATTATTGAGATAAAAAAGAATAGCCGACAAGTTCACAGAAGGAACCGATATGATTGAATCCGAGACAAAGGTCCTGGAGATAATCCCCAGGATTAAAAACGTTAAGAGTTTTCGTTTTAAGCCGAATGAGGATGTGGATTTTAAGCCCGGCCAGTTTTTCTTCGTAACGATAAAGGATAATGGCGGAGAACTGACAAAACATTTTTCTTTTTCAAATTCCCCGACAGAAAAAGAATACGTGGAATTTACAAAAAAACTTAGCGAAAGCGATTACTCAAAAGCGCTAAATAAGTTAAAGCCGGGCGACTGGGCAAGGTTGAGGCTGCCGAATGG
>JABMRN010000022.1 GCA_013202515.1 Candidatus Omnitrophota bacterium
AGGAAAAGATCTTAGAGCTAATCGAAAAAAGACTCAGCGCGGTTCGGATACACGAGGAATTAACCGCTCAAGGCATACCAGGAGCCTACCCCACGGTTAAACGATATGTCGCGAACATCAAGAAGCGGGAAAACATATTCATAAGAATACACACCAAACCAGGTGAAGAAGCCCAGGTAGATTTTGGATATGTCGGGTATACAAAAGATAATACCGGCAAAAGAAGAAAAACCTGGGTATTCAATATGAAGCTGAGCTATTCCCGATTGGATTTTTACAAGAAAGTCTACAACCAGCGGGTAGAAACCTTCATCGAATGTCATCTTGACGCGTTTAAATACTTCGGTGGTGTACCGGAATATGTCCGGATTGATAATTTGAAAGCGGCTATTTTGCAGTCAAACTTTTACGAACCTGTGTACCAACGGTTGTATAAGAATTTTGCCGATCATTACGGATTCAGCATTATGCCCTGCAGGACATACCATCCGAACGACAAGGGTAAGGTCGAATCCGGCATTAAGTATGTGAAGGGAAACTTCTTTGCCGGGCGAACGTTTATAAATGGAACCGATCTGGACAGACAGCTATACAACTGGCAGGAAAACATGTGTAACGCGCGTATACATGGTACAACAAGGAAGATACCACGAGAAGTTTTTGAGGTGGAAGAAAAATCGTTACTCAGGCATCTTCCTCTGGATGATTTTAAGATGATCGAGGGCGGCAAGCGAAAGGTATACCATGATTGTCACATATTCGTAAAACGTAACTATTATTCCGTACCGTTTAAGTATATCAAAAAAGACGTTGAGATCGAGCTATCAAAAACACTGCTTAAGATCTATCACAACAACAAAGAGGTTGCCGTGCATGCGCGTTTAGCCGGTGAAGGAGGATTCAGTACAGAAAAAAGTCATTATCCGAAATATAAGATATATTCAGATACCGAATATCAGGAGAGATATCAAGCCAAAATGGCGGATATCGGCAGTTATGCCGAACAAATATTCTTTGCGATCGTAGAGAAACAGCCGCGGGATTGGGGCAGGCCGACACGCGGGATATTGTCACTGTTAACGGCATATCCTAAAAAAATCGTGGATTCAGCGTGTAAGCGCGCATTGGCATACAACGTATATCAATACCAGACTGTAAAAAATATTTGCGCAAATGGCAGTTATGTACTGCCGTTAGAATTTAATATCGAGGAGGTAGAGCATGAATACGCTTAAAGCTAGATTAAGGAACTTTAAATTATCGGGGATACATAATTCACTTGAAGATCGGCTGGAATACGCTCAAGAAAAATCCCTGGCGTACAAAGAGTTCCTGGAGTTGCTTATGGAGGATGAATATAATAATCGCCGGGATAACAGTCACAAAAAACGCTATGCTAAGGCAAAACTGCCCGCGCATAAGACAGTTGAGGATTTTGACTTTACGTTCCAACCATCAATTAATAAAAAGATAATCAATGATTGCCTGACCTGCAGCTTCGTTAAAGAGCGGAAAAACATCGTTTTTATCGGAAATCCCGGGACGGGTAAAACTCATCTATCTGTGGCAATAGGTATCAAAGCTCTTTTGAAAGGGTACAAAGTATTGTTTACACCGGTTAGTGAGATGTTACACAATCTGAATGCCGCTAAGGCTGATAATAGCTACTATCAAAAAGTGAACTACTATCTTGCCCCCGATCTGTTGGTTTTGGATGAATTGGGCTTCAAAAAATTGCCTGGCTACAGTGCGGATGACTTTTTTGAAATAATCTCCAAAAGATACGAAAAAGGCTCGTTAATAATCACGACAAACAAATCTTTTGAGAATTGGGACGAGATCTTCTCCGATCACACACTTGCTTCAGCGATATTGGACAGGATCGTCCATTATTCGACAATTTTCAAAATAACCGGTCCTAGCTACAGGGCTAAAGGCATTAAAAAGGGAGGTGATCGCCAGTAGGTATATTTTTTTAGCTCAGCTATGGAAAAAAGTCGATCGGTAGCTATGGAATTTACTTGACCTTTGAGGCTGATGGGTTTGTTTCAGAATTGGGCAAGGTTTATCGTAGCCATACTCCGGTTTTAACGTTGGTTGCCGGGGCAGAAGATCTGCTTAAGGCATTAAAAGAAAGAGGTTATAAGTTGAGTATTATAACTGATGGCGATATAGGAGTTCAAAAGAAAAAAGTAGAAGCTTTAAGAATCAAGGATTTTTTTGATTGTCTGGTGTTTTCCGATGAGTATGGAGTTGATAAGCAAAAGCCGAGTAAGTTTCCTTATCAAAAAGCATTGGATGTTTTGGAGGTAAGGCCACAGGAATCCATATATTTAGGCGATAACCCATATAAAGATTTCATTACAGCCAGAAAACTAGGTATTCATACGATAAGAATTATGAGAGGTCAGTATAGAAGCGTGGTTTTAGACGAGGAGTATGAGGCTGATTTTCAAATAAAGAGGTTAGACGGGATTTTAACTGTTTTGGAAGAAATAAAGAGGAGCGATGAGAAAGTTTATTCAAATTAGCGATAAAAAGATTGGCAAAAACTTTCCGGTTTTTGTTATAGCTGAGGCGTCTGCAAATCATATGCAGAAATTTGCTAATGCAGTAAAGATTATCAAGGCTGCTAAAAAGGCCGGAGCTGATGCAGTAAAGTTTCAGACATATACTCCGGATACATTAACCTTGAATCTTAATACTAAATATTTTAAAGTTAAGCATCCTCAGTGGGGAGGGCAAACCTTATATCAGCTTTATGAAAAAGCATATACCCCCTGGAAATGGTTTAAAAAACTGAAAAAGGTAGCTGATGATGTTGGAATTGTATTCTTTTCTACTGCTTTTGATAAAACTGCAGTAAACTTACTTGAAGAAATCAATGTTCCAGTGCATAAAATTGCTTCTTTTGAGTTGGTAGATTTACCATTAATTGAGTATGTAGCAAAAACAAAAAAGCCTCTTATTATTTCTACAGGTATGGCGAATGTTTTTGAAATAAAGCAGGCAATATATACCGCAAGAAATTCCGGTGCAAAAGAGATAATCCTTTTGAAATGTGTAAGCAATTATCCGGCAAATCCAAAAGAAATGAATTTAAGGACAATCCCTCATATGAGTAAGAAATTTGGGGTTCCTGTAGGTTTGTCAGATCATACTTTAGAATCGGCTGTTTCAGTTGCTGCTGTTAGTTTAGGTGCGGTCGTAATAGAAAAGCATATTACATTGTCTAGAGATGTTAACGCTACGGATAGTTTTTTCTCTACAGAGCCGCAGGAACTTAAGGATATGATAAAAGATATACGCTTAGTAGAGAAAGCTTTAGGAAGAGTCAACTATGGTACAGTTAGAGGTGAAGCTAAGAGCAAAACTTATAGACGGTCTTTGTTCGCCGTAGAAGATATTAAAAAAGGAGAAATGTTTTGCGAAAAAAATGTTCGGTCGATAAGGCCGGGTTATGGTTTAGCCCCATGTTATTTAAATCAGGTATTCGGTCAAAGAGCTAGAAAAAATATTGCAAAGGGCACGCCATTAACTAGAACTCTTTTGAAGTCTTCTAGCAGTAAGAGAAAAATGGAGAAGAATAAATGAAGAAAACTGAGAAACTAAGAGAATTATTTAAGGGGAATAGAGTAATCAGAATAGCCGGCGCTCATGATGGATTGAGTGCTAAACTTGTTGAATGTAATGGGTTAGACGGAATATGGGCTTCCGGGTTAGAGATATCAACATCTTATGCTGTTCCTGATGCAAATATACTTACGATGAGCCAGTACCTTGAACGGGCTTGTGAAATGAATGATGCGGTTGAGATTCCGATAATTACTGATTGTGATACCGGATACGGAAATGTCAATAATGTCATACATATGGTAAGAAAATATGAAGCAGCTGGTATAGCGGCAGTTTGTATCGAAGATAAGTTATTTCCAAAAGTAAATAGCTATGTACCAGGCAGGCAAGAGTTAGCTTCAATAGCTGAATTTGTTGGCAAAATTATGGCTGCAAAGAGTGCTCAGATGGATAAGAATTTTATGGTAATTGCTAGGGTTGAGGCTCTTATTGCAGGTTGGGGTATGGAAGAAGCGTTAAAAAGAGCTATTAATTATGCTGATGCCGGTGCAGACGCAATATTAATCCATTCAAAAGCTGATAACCCTAAAGAGATAAGGGAGTTTTGCCAAAGATGGGATGAAAGAGTTCCTTTAGTAGTGGTTCCGACTACATATCCGATGCTTGGTCTTAAAGAAATGGGGAAACTGAGTATAAAGATGGTTATTTATGCTAACCATGGCATAAGAGCATCTATTAAAGCCATGAACAATGTCTTTTCAGAGATAGCAAGGTCAGAGGATTTAACTACAATTAGTGATTCTATTGTTTCTATGGATGATGTTTTTAATCTCCAGGGGATGAGACAGCTGAAAGAGTTAGAGAGGTTGTTTTTGAAGAAAGATGCGAATTCTGTTAAGGTTATTATCCCAGCTGCTGGAGATCCTCGTTATGAAAGTTCGTTAGAAGGAGTTGTTCGCGATTGTCCTATTGCTATGCTTGATATCAACGGTAAACCAATATTACAGAGAAATGTAGATACTTTAAATAAGATTGGAATTTTCGATATTACGGTTATTACAGGCTATAATTCTCATAAGTTTACTGTAGAAAATGTAAATTATATTGAAAATAAGAATTTTAGGAATACAAGCCAGATTGATTCTATTATTATGGCAGGGGAAAAGCTAGATCATAATATTATATTGGCCTTTTCAGATGTTTTATTTGAAAAAGAGATAATTCAGCGTCTACTTGAAACCAAGAGCGATATTGTACTGACTATTGATAGTCATATTGTACGGAATAGTAAGGCTACTGATTATGTGGAAGCAGAATCTTTTTCGGCTAATGGAGCAAGGAAGATTAGTCCGAGCAAGCTTAACAAGATTCTTAAAGCAAGCAAGAGCATGAATCCAGAGGAAGCAAACTTTGAATTTATCGGATTAGCTTATTTTTCTAAGAATGGGGTTGATATATTAAAAAAGTCTTATTCTAGAATAAGAAAGAAGTTTGGGAATAATTCGGCTACCAGAGTAGACTTTTTTGATGTAATTCGGGATATAATTGATAGTGGCGTTGTTGTATCTGGACTGGAAGTGAATGGCGGGTGGATAGAGATTAGAAGTTTGGAGAACTACAAATTAGCTCATTCGATTTTTTAAGAAGGATTGAATATGTGTGGTATTGCAGGAATAATTGATTTTAAGGGAAGAGGCATAGAATCAGAAAAGCTACAGGCTATGACTGAGTGTGTTTCCCACCGCGGGCCAGATGATACTGGGTATTATAAAGATAAATTTGTTGGCTTGGGGTTTAAAAGACTTTCTATTATAGATCTTGAAACTGGCCATCAGCCTATGAGCAATGAAGATGGCTCTATTTTTGTCGTCGCTAACGGCGAAATTTATAATTTTGATGAGCTGCGTAGTATACTTCGCAGTAGAAACCATAGTTTTAAAACCACTTCCGATACGGAGGTAATAGTCCATGCTTATGAAGAATGGGGTAAGGCCTGTGTCGAGAAATTTAACGGAATGTTTGCATTCGTCGTTTACGATATAAAAAACAGAAGCGTATTTTTAGTAAGAGACCGTTTAGGAATAAAACCGCTTTATTATTCTTTTATTAATGGATTAGTTCTTTTTGCTTCAGAGATGAAGTCTATTTTGAATTATCCGCATTTTCCTCGTAGCGCAAATCTTTCAGCGATTTCTTCTTATCTAACCTTTCGTTATCCGCAAGGTGTCCGGACTGTTTTTTCAGGGATAAAACGATTAGCCCCTGGTCATGTAATGGAGGTGACAACAAGCGGAACAGAAATACGCCAATATTGGCAGATACCGTTTCATGACAGAAAAGAGGATAGAGGAGAAAAGTTTTATCTTCAGGAAATAAAACGTTTGCTCTCTCTTGCGGTTAAACGGAGAATGATCAGCGATGTTCCTCTTGGAGCATTTCTTTCTGGTGGGCTCGATTCTTCGATAGTCGTTGTACTTATGAGTCAGTTTTCTAATAAAGCAGTTAAAGCATTCTCAATAGGTTTTGCTGAGGAAGGATATAATGAGTTTGATTTCTCAAAACGCGTAAGTGATATTTATGATGCTGAATACTATCCGATATTATTGTCGAAGATTGATTATATGAATATGTTGCCTAAGATGATTCGTCAAAAAGATGCTCCTCTTTCTATCCCCCATGAGGTAGCACTTTATCAGCTTTGCGTAGAACTGAAGAAACATGTTACTGTGGTAATTAGTGGGGAAGGAGCGGATGAACTTTTTGGTGGCTATGGGAGGGTACAAAGGTCACCGATGGATTTTAAAAAAATATCTTTCGTTAATAATTATGTTCCGTCGTTTATGAGAAAACAATTATTCAAACTTTTGGGAGCAGGTCTTCAGGCTGGAAAGTGGAAAGCAATAAATAGTCATATGGATCATTTCTTTTCTGTGTATAACTGGATACCATTTGAAGAGAAGTGGTCTTTATTCACCGATGAACTGAACCATCAGCTTAACTTTGACGAACAGGAGATAAATGAGTGGAGGAGTGATTTTGAATATGTCCAGAGAGGCGATCCCTATGATAGAATCCTTTATATGTTTGAGAAGCGGCATCTTCTTTGTTTGCTTGATCGTCTTGATTCTATGTCAATGGCAGCAGCGGTAGAAGCAAGAGTTCCTTTTGTTGACCATGAACTGATTGAGTTTGTTTCTACGATACCTTCTCACTATAAACTTAAATGGCGTTCACCGTTACATAGATTTCGAGCGTTGTTTGCGAATAGTTTTGAGACAAGTGAGAAATTTGATGAATCTAAGGCTATTCTTCGTAAATTTGCCAAAGAGATATTACCGCCTGAAATAACAAGTAGAAAGAAATTGGGGTTCCCGGTTCCTCTTGATTCATGGATTAAACAGGGATTGATTAAGCAGGCAAAAGATATTTTGCTTGATGAACGTTCTTGTAGAAGGGGGATTTTTCGGAAAGATCGAATAGAAAAATTACTTAATAATCAACAAAATCTTGATTACGATTTTTGGGGTAAGAAAATATGGATGTTGATGAATGTTGAACTCTGGTTTAGAGAATTCATTGATTCTCAAGGAGACAAGGGCGGGTATACCTATCAGTAGACAGGAGAGTTAGCATTTTAAGAAATAAGGAGTAACAATGATTTCGTGCGAAAATATACATGAAGTTTTTAAAAAGAATGGTATTGAATACTTTACTGGGGTTCCTGACAGTATTCTTAAAGAGTGGATAAATTATGTCGTTGACAATGAGGACAAGATAGTTCATCGCATAGCAGCTAATGAAGGGGCTGCTATTGGCCATGTTGTAGGATATTATCTTTCAACGGACAAGGTAGGGGTTGTTTATATGCAGAATTCTGGTTTAGGCAATGCGGTTAATCCTTTAACCTCATTAGCCGACAGTGATGTTTTTGGTATTCCGATGTTGCTTATGATTGGTTGGAGGGGAGAACCCGGTAAGAATGATGCGCCTCAGCATAAAAAGATGGGTAAGGTTATGCTGCCATTATTGGATGTTTTAGGAATACCATATGAGATATTGAATGATGAAGATATGAGTGAACAGATAAAAAATGCAAAAGAAAAAGCAAAAAAAGAGGATACTCCAGTTGCATTGATTGTCAAGAAGGGTTTTTTTAGTGGGTATATAGCAAAAAAGAAGGAAGGTGACATTCTAGGGCTATGTAGAGAAGAAGCGATACATACAGTTGTGGATACTTTTAATGGAGATGAGATAGTTGTTGCAACGACAGGTAAAATATCAAGAGAGTTGTCTGAGTATAGGCAAGCAAGAGGTCAAAAGCATGATAAGGATTTTTATGTTGTTGGTTCAATGGGGCATGCTTGTGCTATTGCAATGGAGATTGCCTGTCAAAGGCCGGAGAAGAAAGTATATCTTTTTGATGGTGATGGGGCATTGATGATGCATACAGGAACTATGGCTACAATAGGGTATTATGCTCCTGAGAACCTGTTCCATATAG
>JABMRN010000295.1 GCA_013202515.1 Candidatus Omnitrophota bacterium
AAGATGGCTTATAACTTAGTAAGGAATAGACTTGATAGGTTGAATCCCGAGCAGAAGAAATATTGGGAAGGAATTTCTTTATTTATTGACGGGTTTGAGTCGGGGCAAATTTGTGATTGGAGGAAGTTCTTTAACCAACCAAAATAGGAGGGGGTATGAAAATACTATGGTTTATATTAGCATTACCAGTGTTTCTTCTTATGGCTTTTGGTATTTATTTAATTGGTGGGTATATTATATTTTGTCTATCACAGGGAGAGTGGAAAGAACCATTACAAGTTTTTGGTCTTACTGCTGCATTGATAGTTTGTCCTTATGCAGTATTTAAATTATTTGAACCAAAGTGAGGGGGAGATGAAAGTCCTTATAATCAATGTAGATAGTAAGATCCCTAACCTTGCCCTTAAGAAGATAGAGAAATACCATTTAGATCGGGGTGACGAGGTAATATGGAATAATGAGTTGTTTCAGTTTAGTGTAGATAAAACGTATGTATCTATTGTATTTGATTGGAATAAAGATAAGGCAAAACAATTTCCCAACGCAGAAATAGGTGGTAGTGGCTTTAGTCTCAAAAAGACCTTACCCTCAGAGATAGATAAAGTTAAGCCACGAATAAATTTAGGATTTACTACAAGAGGGTGTATCCGTAAATGTTCGTTTTGTATCGTGCCAAAGAAAGAGGGTGGCATTAAAATTGTGGGAGATATATATGATATATGGGATGGAAAAAGCAAAAATCTAATTATACTTGATAACAACATACTTGCCTTGCCCAATCATTTTAAAAAGATATGTGAACAGCTCCGCAAAGAAAAAATAAAAGTAGACTTTAATCAAGGATTGGATTGTAGATTACTTACCGGAGATATAGCTAAAGATCTTAAATCAATCTCTCATATTGAGTATAGATTTGCTTTTGACGATATAAAATTAAGACCGCAAGTAGAAAAAGCTATTAAATTACTTCGTGAATGTGGAATAAATCGTTGTAATTGGTATGTGCTTGTAGGATTCAACACAACTTTTGAAGAAGATTTAGATCGCCTCAATCTATTGCGAGATTTGAAACAAAATGCTTATGTTCAAAGATACAATGCCTATAAAGCTGATAGAAAATATATACCTTTAGCACGTTGGGCAAATCAGCATCATATTTTTCAAGCGATGAATTATCTGCAATTTTTAGAGAAATGTAAAAAAGAAATTGGGGGAAGTTATTTAAGCGAATGGGTTTGACTTTCAACCTTTTATAGCGTATACTTAAGTAGAACAAAGGAGAAGAAGGTGGATAAAACAATAAAGGTTAGCAAAGAGACTTACTTAATAATCCGTGAGATAGCCCGAAAAGAACGTAGGACAATAAAAGGAACTGTTGCATTGCGTTTTGAAAAGGAAGAAAAGAAAGGTAGGTAACAATGGATACCTTATGCAAATCATGTTTTGTCGAATTAACGGATTACGAGCGTGAAGAAAATGACGGTCTATGCCACTTCTGCTATGCAAGAGAAGCGGTGGAAGTAGAAGATACTTTGAAACACCCAGATAAGGTGACGGCATGAGTAAATATACAAAAGGGCCGTGGAAGTTTGATATAGAAAAATTAAGTAAGACTTGGCCAGGATTATATAAAGTAGAAACTGATATTCTAACTTTTGGTTGGGATGGAGAAGAAGGTATCTATATAGATAATCCTAATGACGCTCGCCTAATCTCAGCCGCACCAGAAATGAAAGAAAGATTAGAGGTTACAAATAGAGCGTTAAAGAAAGTAATGTTACAGTTAGTAGATGAGGGAATAAGATTTACGCTACAAGGAATAATCAAATATAATGAACAAGCTATAGCAAAGGCAGAGGAGGCAAAATGACAACAGAAACCTATCTTAAACACATAAAATCCCTGTATGACGAGATAGGCAAAGAGATAGTAAGAGTTTGTAATGACCTAAAAGAGGTGGAGAAAGAGTCCCTAAAGACCTCCGAGATATATAAGGAAGTTAATGTATTATATAAAAGGAAAGTGCAAGAGGATAAGTTACGGAGTATGCACTTACATAAAACAGAGCCGACGCCGAGGGATTTCACTCCTAATATGATTATCGGGGACTTACAATGATAAAAATTATAATTATGCTCCAGTTATCCGCCATTGCTTGTTTGTTACATAGCATATATCGAATTTTATGTAATATATTTATGGTGTTAAGTGGATTACCTAAAAATCAAACCATAGAGGAGCTATGAAACATAAACCTATATCACGACAGTTAAAATGGCAACGCAAAAAGAAAAGACAAGGACTTTGTGAAATATGTGGGAAAAAGCCACTATATAAAGGTGGTATATGCAAAGAACACTATCTAAAAAAGCTTCCTTCTATCTATGATTGGCAGAATAAACACCGAGAAAGATGCCGTGCTAATTCAAGAGCATGGAGAAAAAAACACGCCAAGAAAGGAAAATAAATATGAAACCTTTAGCCATTGTTCTAGTTCTTATATTCTTAGGGGGGTGTAACTTAGATAAACCCCGAATAACTTACGAAGGCGGCACAAAACATTATTGTTCTGTAAAGCCAGACCACCCTATGATATATGCAACTTATTGTGAATGGAATTATGCAAGGGGTTATGCTCAAGGATTAAAAGATTGTTGTAAATATCCTTCTCGTAGAGAACATACTTGTCACCTAAAAGAGGACTAAATGAAACATAAATCTAAAGGAGAGAACATGAACGCAACTAAATATCTTAAAAAAATCAATGCTTGTCAAGAAGCAATAGACTTTGTAAGAGATAATAACTATACCTTAAAGCAAGCGTGGAATAAGTGTAAACGAGCTGATTGGCTTCTCTGGTTCATGTGCAAAACAGAAATGGCTACTAAAAGAGAGCGTATACATATTATCTGTGACTGTGCCGCAACTTCTCTTAAATATGTTCCGAAAGGTGAAGATAGCCCACGATTAGCAATTGAAGCAGCCCGTAGGTATGCTGATAGTCCTACACAAGAGAATTTAGCTATGTTAGAAAAAGCAAGGGCCGTAGCAGGGGATGCAACAGGGAAAGTAGCAGGGGGCGCCGCAGGGGGCGCCGCAGGGGACGCCGCATGGGCCGCAGCAGGGGCCGCATGGGCCGCAGCAGGG
>JABMRN010000296.1 GCA_013202515.1 Candidatus Omnitrophota bacterium
ATCTCCATGTATGCAGCCTCTAATGCCTTTCGTTTTCTTTCTGAACTTGCTCTGGCGTAACGCTCTGTCGTTGTGATGTTGACATGACCTAAAAAATCTCGTATATATATCAGGTTTACATTAGCATCCAATAAATGCATTGCCTTCGAAGTTCGCAACATGTGAGGATATATTTTTGCAGGAAATACAATATTATTGTTCTTTTCCTTGGCAGAAATAAAATACTTTTTTAAGATATACGTTACACCCAACCTCGTAAATTTATGATGCCGACTGTTAAAAAACAATGGATGATCTTGTCTACCATTAACATTTAAATTATGCTCATGCATATAGTTTTGCAAGAGCAAATGCGTTTTTGACATGATTGGAACATGACGTTGTTTGTTCCCTTTTCCGGTAAGAGTTATAACTGAAGGAGAATCAACCCTAAAGTCACGTACCCTAAGGTCAATTAATTCCTGCACCCTCGCACCCGTGTCATAAAGGATAACAATTAAAGTCAAATCACGTCTTCCTTTTTTTGTTTCTTTGTTTGGCTGTTTAAGCACGGCTTTTAAAGCTTCCGGCATCAAGTAATCCATTGGTTTTATGGCTCTTCTTTTAAATGGCATATTTAAAACTCGTTGCGCTTCCAGTAGCAATTCAGGATTCTCCATTTGAGCATATCGATAGAAACTATGGAGAGCGGCCAAGCGCTGGTTTCTTGTCGAGACGCTCACCTTTCGAGTTTCTTCCAGCCAGTCAAGAAAAGCATAAATCGTATTCATGCCCAACTTTGAAAATGTCAGATTTACAGGAGCTATATCCAGCTTTTCATTGCAAAAAATGAGGAGCTGTTTAAATGCATCCCTATATGATTTTATGGTATTTGTGCTTAAATTCCTTTGACCAGGAAGATATTCTGATAAAAAACGTGTTAAGGTTCTTGCAAAATTAGTCTCTTTCATTGGGAGTCACCTCTGGAATTAGATTTGGATAGCTGGATTCAACAGCACTCACTATTGTAGGATACAAATCGGCTGTCAGCCTTAAATAATATTGCGTGCCTCTTAAATCAACATGGCCTAAATATGCTGATAAATATGGAAGTATGGCTGTCAAATCCTCTCCCTGTTTGACCATTTTTTTTAAACAATGCACGGCATGGCAGTGCCTGAAATCATGAACTCGAGGTCCATGTCCACGTCCCCCATGGGAAATGCCCGCGCTCCAAAGAAATCTTCTAAAATAATCATAGATACATTTATCTGAATATTTTCCCCCATATGGCGAAGGGAAAAAATACGGATTTTGTAGATAGGTTTTATGAGCTTTGCGCGAATATTTCTTACACCGTTCAATTAATGATTTTGACATGGGGACAAGCCGGTCTTTATCAAACTTTGCCTGTCGAATATTTAATATGCCATCCTTTAAATTCACCTCGCTAATCTTCAAATTCAAAGCTTCAGATATTCTCAAGCCGCATCCATACAAAAGCCGAAATAAAAGCGGTAAAACTAAGTGGCGGACCGGAGATACAGAGGAATAAGAAACATTA
Organism: Candidatus Omnitrophota bacterium; assembly: GCA_013202515.1. Lineage (GTDB taxonomy): Bacteria > Omnitrophota > Gorgyraeia > JABMRN01 > JABMRN01 > JABMRN01. The sequence goes on from JABMRN010000296.1 coordinate 1,544, forward strand.
TCAGCGGCAGTAAATATTTTTGCCAGTTCGGCTTCAGAAAAAATATAAGGGACATAATGGTACCTGTCAACCTGTGTGGCTTTATCTGGATATATGTAGGCTTTATATCCGAGTCTAACCATGTACTGGCCCACTCCTTTTACTAAAGAGATTCTAGCACTTCGAGTGCTTTCCTTTTCTCCTGCTTTCTTTTTTGTCCAAAGTAAAACTATCTCTTTCGATAAATTTTCCCCTTTAATATTTTGCTCCACGTAAAGATTATCAAGCAACCTCAAAATAGATGCTCCTTTATTATATTTATATCCAACCGCCCGTTTTTCTTCAACATATCCCTCAAAAATCGATGCTAGGGAACTTGAATAATTAATGGATTTATTTTTCATGATTGAAAACCTCCTCTGGATCCAGAGCGCATTGTCTTAAACCATCAATTCCAATCTGCAGGTACACATTTGTAGACTTTGAGTCCAAATGTCCAAGTATAGCAGAAATAACAGGCAAAGGCGTTTTTTGTTCAAGCAAGGTGCTTGCAAGGGTATGTCTGAGGGAATGCAAGCCATGCCTTGCGCCTTTAGGTATTTTAATTCCCGCAAGTCTTGTATATTTGCTGATAATATTATGAAGATTTGCATTTTCGGCAAACGCTTCGTAGGGTGCATTAAACC
>JABMRN010000297.1 GCA_013202515.1 Candidatus Omnitrophota bacterium
AAAATAGCCGAAAAATACAGCCTCAAACGGCAAAGAGAAAGAGTCAGGAAAATTGATTACGAGGAAATATACAGAAAAACCGGCCGGAATAACGCGCCCGATGAGCACTTTTTACTGAAAAAAAATACTATTACCTCCGGTAAAATCAGAGAGTGGAAAAACGCGCTCAATTGGTTTCAGCTCTCTATAGTAGAAGGCCTCGCTTACGACTGGATAGTTCAAAATAAATATCCGATCACCCAAAAGAAAATCTCACGCTTATTCGCGTCTTTTGTTTATTCTGTATTTATAAGACCGGTCGGTAAATCATATTCTTTTGCCAAACGAATGCTTAAAAAGCTCAAGCGGCTTTGCGTTTTTTGTTTTTTTAGAGTCCGCGACCTATATAAGAAAAAGAAATTATCTCATTCTCTATGCAAGCTAATAAAATTTATCAAGGTTTTTATAAATCCGTATGACATTATAAAAAACGAAAAGAAAGAGAGAAACAGCAACGATGATATTTATCCACTCCGGTGATAAGGTGCAGGCGTGAAGAAAATAATTGCTATTCTATCTATTTTCGGTATTGCAAGTTGCGGTATCCTTGCTTACATAAAAACACAAAGTTTTATCGGTGTTTTAATATATGAGGCGCTCCTCCTTTTTTTTACAGAAATAGTACTGCGCGTATTTATTGTTGCGGAACTAAAACTTGGGTGGAAAGGCAGGATCACCTCGCGGCTAAGGCAAAATTTTAAAGAACCCAAAATGCTGGCATTTCAAGAGCATCCTTATGCGCTTTATGTAAAGACTCCAAATTCAGAGGGGCTATATCCGTCCAACAACATGGGCTATGTCGGCAAAAGGCCGATTTCGGTAGAAAAGCCGGGTAATATTATAAGAATTTACAGCATCGGAGGATCTACCATAGCAATGGTAGATCCCGCCCAAGGACCTAATTCGCATTGGCCGGCCAAGATGCAGGATTTATTAAATAAAAAATTAGGCAATAACATTGTAGAAGTTGTAAATGCAGGGTCTTCGGCCTATACAACAGCCGAGTCTTTTAGCGAATTTGTTTTCAGGGGGATAGATTTGAAGGCCGATATATTACTTATCCACTCTAATGTCAACGATGCCTGGACGGCACAGATGATTGATGGCTTTAAGAGCGATTATTCTCATGTCCGGGTGCAAAAGCCATGGAAATTAAACAGGGTGTATTCACTGCCGAATTTAAATTTTTTAATCAGCTACCAGTTAATTCGACATGAGATTATAGAGAGATTCGGGAAGTCAAATACATTAATTCATCAGATATCAAATCCTCGGTGGAAAAGCACGCAGAATTTCACCGGTGAGAGAGTTCGCATTTTCAAACGCAACATAAGGAACACGATCGCCGTGGCACAGATTAATTCCGTAAAACCAATTATAATTAGATGGGAATTTGACTGGGATTCGGGATGGGTGCCGCCCTATCTGGACGGAAGCCCAAAAGACGCATTAGCGCGGAAATTTATTCAATATGCGAAAGCCAATAACGATGCGCTGGAAGAATTAGCGGAAGAGTGCAACATACCGCTTATTGAGCTGGGGGATTTTCGTTCGGATTGCTTTTCGGATCATATTCACTTTAACGCAAAAGGATTGAACGAAATTGCATATCGGGTGAGCTGCAATATATATCCGTTTATAGAGCAACTAATTGAGAAAAACGAGAGGGTACATTATACTTCCAAGAAACCCTGAGCCCGAAGGTTGGAGTATATTTGTTAATCCTGTATGAAATTTATCGAGAAAATAAGGTATCTTTTTCAAGAAATCAAGTCCTTTTATATTTTTTACAGACAACTTGATAAAAAAGAAAGAGATATCGTCTTTTACGCAGAGGATGAGGCCTCTTACATCTATTTCGAAGGCCTAATCGATCATCTTATTGAACAAGAGGGATTAAAGGTAATCTATATTACGTCTGATATCGCTGATCCGATACCAACTTTAAAAAAGGAGAATTTGAAGGCCCTCTACATAAAATCACTCTTGCCCTTATTCACCGTCAGCCTAAATTCCAAATTACTCATCATGACTATGCCAGATCTGCATCGCTTCCATATTCGAAGATCAGAGCGCGGCACTCACCACGTTTATCTC
>JABMRN010000298.1 GCA_013202515.1 Candidatus Omnitrophota bacterium
ACAAACGCGGATACGCATGGAAGGATAATTAATGAAATGATAGATAAGTATGTGTCAAAAAATAATTCTAAATCCGCGGCATTTACCTCCATGGGACAGCTTTTATATTTTTCAACAGCAAAGTTTGTTGACGCAATAGTGGGAAACTCATCCAGCGGTATTGTAGAAGCCCCTAGCTTTAATAAAGGAACAATTAATATAGGCGATAGGCAAAAGGGGAGAATAAGGGCAGAAAGCGTCATTAATTGCGAGCCCACAAAAAAGTCTATTGAAAAGGCCTTTAAAAAAATGTATTCCAGAGATTTTCAAAACAGTCTCAAAAATATCAAGAACCCTTACGACAGCAAGGGCAGCGTAGCGTTGAAAATTAAAAATATCATCAAAACCAGAGATCTCGATAATATCGTAAAAAAGAAATTTTATGAAATCAATTAAGCAAAGAGTCGCCCACATGCTAATAAACGATATGTTCATTAATGAAACAAACTGCGTAAAAGAAGCTTTAAAAAAATTGAATAAAACCGCCGAAAAAGTTTTGCTGGTGGTTGATAAAGAGGATAAGTTTCTGGGAACAATTACGGACGGAGACATCAGGCGGTTTATACTGAAAGGCGGAGGCCTGGAAAACAATATAGCGGAAATTTATAACAAGAACCCTTCCTATCTTAGGAAGGGTAAATTCTCTATGAAAAAAGTAAAAAATATACTGATTAAAGATAAGATAGAGCTGATTCCTATACTGGATAGAGACAACAGGGCGGTCGACTTTGTGACCTGGAGTCAGGTATTTTCTAGCACGGATATATCATCTATCGCAACAAGCAGGATAGAAACCCCGGTTGTCATTATGGCCGGAGGTAAAAGCACAAGGCTGGAACCTTTTACGAAGATCTTTCCAAAGCCGTTAATACCGATAGGGGATAAGCCTATGATTGAAGTAATCATTGATGAATTCCGAAAACAGGGAGCTAGTAAATTTTCTCTTATCACAAACTATAAAGGGGAAATGATAGAGTATTATTTTAAAAATACCGATAAGGATTATGAGGTTTCTTGTCTGCGGGAAGATAGCTTTGGCGGGACAGCCGGTGGCCTAAAGCTTTTAGGGAATGAAATCGACGATGTTTTTATCGTGTCAAATTGTGATGTCATTGTTAGGGCAAATTTTGAGGAAGTAATAGAACTTCACAGAGAACGAGAAGCTTCTCTTACGGTCCTCTCGTCTTTTCAACACTATAGGATTCCCTACGGAATTGTAAAATTTGAAAAAGAAGGAAAGGTAATAGATATTCTGGAAAAACCGGAGTACACATTTACAGTTAATGCCGGTGTTTATGTTTTAAACAAAGAATGTTTGAGCTTTATACCGGATAGGACATATTTTGATATGACCGAATTAGCGAAAAAACTTATTGAAAACGGCAAAAAAGTGGTTACTTACCCGGTAAACGAAGATGATTACATAGACATAGGCCAATGGGAAGAATATAAAAAGTCCGTGGAGAAATTGCGAGTTTTATGAAAATATTGCTGATAGTTTACGATAATGATTCATACATGCACTTTTTTCCGCAAGGGGTAGCATATGTCGCTTCGGTGCTCGTAAAAGAGGGACACCAGGTCAGCATATATAACCAGGATAAATTTCATTATCCGGATGCCAGACTTACCGACTACTTAGATAATAACAAATTTGATGTAGTTGGCGTAGGGGTTATCGCAGGGTATTATCAATATAGGAAACTTTTAAGAATCTCCGAGGCCATAAACAGATCAAAGAATAGGCCGTTTTATGTAATCGGCGGTCACGGGCCTTCGCCGGAACCGGAATTTTTCCTTGAAGGAACAGGCGCAGACGTTGTTGTTATCGGCGAAGGGGAGCGCACTATTGTCGAAGTTATAAAATCTATCGAAAACGGGCGTTCCATGTCAGGCATTAAAGGTACAGCCTATCTCGAAAATGGTCGGGCAGTAATCAACCAAAGGCGTCCTTTGATAGAGGATATTGACACTATACCGCTACCGGCATATGAGTTGTTTCCAATGGAGTATTACCGTCTATTAAGGGCCCCAAGAGCTTCGAATGCTGATTTCGTTATGCCTCTCCTCTCCGGCAGAGGCTGCACGTTTAAATGTACATTTTGTTATCGAATGGATGAGGGATTTAGGCCTAGAACCAAAGAAAGTATAATCGATGAAATCATGTTTTTAAAACAGACATACGGTATAACCTATATTCTCTTTTCCGATGAACTGCTCATGTCTTCAAAAGAGAGGACTATAGACTTATGCGAGGCATTTATAAAAGCTGGTTTAAGAATAAAATGGTCCTGTAACGGCAGGCTTAATTATGCAACGCGCGAAGTGCTGAAAACCATGAAAAGATCGGGGTGTGTATTTATAAATTATGGCATAGAGGCAATGGATAACCAGGTGTTGAAGAATTATAAAAAAGGACTCACTACTGACCTGATAATCAAAGGCGTTGAGGCTACGCTTAAGGAAGGTATAAGC
>JABMRN010000299.1 GCA_013202515.1 Candidatus Omnitrophota bacterium
CAGATGGCTGCGTTATAGACGGACTATGGAGAGGACAGCTGAGGCCCTGATAAAGTTGAAATGAGAAACAAAGTGAAGCGTAAAAGTAAATATTATGTCTACATTGTTCGATGCAAAAATGGTACCTACTATGCAGGATATACAAATAATCTTGATAATCGTATCAAAGAACACAATAGTGGGCACGGTGCGAAATATTTAAAAGGAAAGCTGCCTGTGAAATTGGTATTTGCTAAGGAGTATAAGTATTATATGAATACTTTGCGCGCAGAGAGAAATCTGAAGAAGCTAACTAGGAAAGATAAAGAAATTCTGATTAAAATATATGAAAAAGAAAAAGCCTAACATACAAGCTACGGCTGCCCCCACTGTTTTGCCTACGGCAAAACAAAGCGTGGGGGCAACCGTGAACAGGTTTTCAAAAAAACATCAGAGGTTTTCATGAGGAATGTTTTTTTGAAAACCTACGGTTGTCAGATGGCTGCGTTATAGACGGACTATGAAAAGGATAGCTGAAGCATTGATTAAACTGGAATAACCTGTTTGCGTAACAGTAAGCCTCGATACTTGGTATAGGGGCTTATTTTTAACTTGACAATAATGTTCACTTATTGTATATTGTTCACTGTTTAGTGAACATTATAAAGAAAGGAATATTATGAGACAAAAGAAGAAAATGAAAAATGTTTTTTCCGATAAAGCTACCATCATACCGAGAAAGATGTTAAAAGACCCAAAAAGAGAATGGGTAGTACGGGATTTTACCGGACCTGGCGGGGTGAGCTTAGGTATGGCCCAGAACGTGCTTGAAGCAATGGAAAAAAAAGGATATGTAGAAAGAGTAAAAAAGGGTCCGGATAGCCACACTATTCTTACTAATAAAGATATACTCATTACTGATTGGTTAAAAGATTATAGGTTTGAATTAAACACAGTTGATTCCTACTATAGCCCGGATAATGAAATATTAAATAAAATCAAAGATTTTCTAAAAGAAGAGCAGTATGCGCTAACGTTGCATACAGGGGCTAATCTTGTTACCTCTTTCGTGAAAACAGACGATATATATCTTTACCTTAAACTTGGGAACTGGGATAAGGAAATTTTGGATTTAAGGCAGAGATTGGAACTAAAAGAACTTGTGAGAGGCGGGAATTTTCATATCGTCCGGCCGCATTATAAAGTCAGCGTATTTTTAGGCAGGCAAAAAATAAAGGGGTTTTCGGTAGTTTCTAACCTTCAACTTTATCTTGATCTGTATAACTTCCAACCGCGTGGCAGAGAACATGCCGAATACCTTAAGAAACTTTTAGAAGAAAAAGGAAAGTATTTTGACTGAACTTGAATATCTTGAGTCTACATTCTTTAAGGTGTTAGGCGACCTAAAAGATTATCTTGATGATCTTACACTTGTAGGCGGATGGCTATCTTACGTGTATGCAAAATATCTTTGGGATAATCTAGCCATACGGCCGGTTACCACCACTGATATTGATTTTGGCATTGGCGCAGGAAGTCCTCGCGTTTATCCAAAGACAATTTTTGAACTACTTTCCTCATTAGATTATAAAGAACGGCATCCCCAGATGGATAGGATGTATCCGGTGGTGCTATACAAAGAAGGGAAGGTTCGCATAGATTTTATCGCACCACCCAAGATAGAAAAGGACGTTATAGATAATATAGTAGGCCGCCAGATTGATATTAACAGGATCGAAAGATTCGACTTTCTACTCAAACACAGAATCGCTGTAGATACCAAGAATAAAAAGGAAATTTATACAATTCATTGCCCTAAGCCATCAGCTTTTTTATATCATAAAGCCGCCACATTTATCAATAGAGACGATGAACAAAAACAGGCTAAGGATTTATATTATATGTATTTCATTTTACGTTATGCCCCCGATATAGATACTATTCTCAAAGAGATAAGACAATATAATAAACAAGGCTTTTTTAAAGAAATCTCCAAGAATCTTTCACGCTATTTTGAACGAAAAACCAGCACAGGGTGCCTTATGGTAGAAAAAGAGCATGGTATCGATCCTTACGTGGATGATTTGAGGCAAGATATATTTGAGAGATTTCAAAACTTGTGGGAATCATTGATAATAAGATGATCTATGGGATATGTGGGCGGCTTACAGCGATATCGTTCGACGCTACTCAAGACTTACGTTGTATGAAGAAAGACGTTTGATCTTGAGAGCCCAAAAGGGCTCCAAGAAAAGTAAAGACGAGATTGTTCTTCGCCACATTGGTTTTTTAATTTTTTGAATAAACAAGATAGTATTTCCAGCCTTGATTCAGCGGTTCGGCGATGATTTATTAGGGGAGGTTATTTTGATCCTGTATAAAAAAATTTAAAAGTATGATCTTAATTACCGCGATAAGCAAGGAAATCTTAATCCAGTCAAATTTGTCTCTTATATTTGGAAAAGGATCGATGGATTTATCATCGATTCTTTAAAAAAAGAAATGTGCTCTGGTAAGAAATTTCTTAGTTTTGGCGATAACGTTGCAGAGAGTGATATAATGACGAATCGCTATCATTTATCTAAAAAACGAAACAGATGAATGATAACGACTTTTTATAACACTATGAAAAACAATAAGTTAAATAAAAAAATCTACATCCGAACCTTCGGATGGCCTTATGTTTCGTCTCTACAATGCCCTACATTCATTCTTTAAAGTTCAATAATCTAATGTACCGCCCTTGACATCTTCGATGTCAAGGGCTACGTTTGCAGTGAATACACCGTTCGCCCTCGCTTGGGCTCGGGCTCACTTGGCGCTCGCTAGGTCGCTCGCTTCGTGGTAATGCAATAGTTCGATTCGGCTTCTTCGTGTTTGCCACATTTTGGGTGTGGCAAAATGTGGCAAACA
>JABMRN010000300.1 GCA_013202515.1 Candidatus Omnitrophota bacterium
CTCTAGCTCGTGCTTCTCTGTTCCGAATGCAACCAGCGCATAGCTTGCCACAGCTGCGATCTCAAGAAATACAAATAAATTGAAGATATCACCGGTAACAACTACACCATTCATACCTCCCAACATTAAAAGAAACAGTGCATAAAACTTCCACTTGGAAGTAAATCGCTCCATATAGTTTATTGAGAATAGTGCCACGCAAAAGGCAATCAGGTTTACCGTGACAACCATAAACGACGTAAGGCCATCCATCACCATAGTAATACCAATAGGGGGCTTCCAGGCTCCGACATTGTATATAAGTGTACCTACCTTATCAACCGACAGAACGGATAAGATAGAAATTATTAACAGGCTAAGCGTTGCTACAAAACCCATTACATCAGGCAGCCACTTAATCCGCTTTCCTACTATTGATATGATAAAAGATCCTGCAAGAGGTATAATCACAAAAAACGGTATTATATTATCTGCAGGTATCATGATTCAACTCCTCTTGTAATCAACCTTTTAATTCCTTTATCTTTGTAATATCAAAGGTACCGTATTTTTCATAGATTCTTATAGCTATAGCTATAAGAAGCGCTATTGAAGCCAATCCGATGACAATAGAAGTAAGTACCACTGCCTGCGGAAGGGGATCAACCATGTTAACAATTTTTTGATCCGGTGCATGTATAGGTGCGCGGCCTTCCATGCGATACCCGACTAAAATAAAGAAGAGATTAATCGCATACTCGGCTATTATAATACCTATGATAATTTTTATAATATTGCGTTTTCTTAAAATACAGTAAAGGCCCAAACTAAAAAGTATTATACACATAAGATATGCTATCATCTCTTATTCACCTAATCCTTCTTATTTTTTTCATACTTCAACAAAACTAATGCTACAAATATGGCAAAAAGCCCGGCACCCACCTTTAGGCTTATTGCAATGTTACAAAAAGGTATTATCCCGGCTGAGAAAAGCCTGAACGGCTGACCTTTGGGCAAAAAATTCAGGAAAAAATACCCACCGGTAAAACCCAATAAAGCTATGCCAAGAAATAATATCGCTCCTGAACTTTCAAAAAGTGACATTACTGTTTTTGGCAGCTTCTTTAGAGCAGTTTCTTTGCCGTAGGCAAGCATGAGATGAACAAAAGAGAGCGCAATGATAACCCCGCCTGCAAAACCGCCGCCGGGAGAGATGTGTCCATGCGAAAGTATGTAAATACCATAGAGAAGTATAAGGCCGACAGTAAGCCTGGTAATCGTCTTTACAATCAAAGACATGCCCTTTTCGCGTTCTCTACTCATCCTCTTCCTCTATTTTTTGATTCTGCTTTTTTCTACCGATGCTACGTACAATTGCCAAAACACCTATAACTGCTGTAAATAGAACCGTTGCCTCCCCCAGTGTATCAAACACCCTGTAGTCAAGTATCACTGATGTCACTATGTTTGTTGCGCCTGTTTGAGCTAATCCATCTTTTAAATATGTAGCTGCAACGTTCATTATGGGATATCCGAATGCCGGAAGATCCTTGAAGCACTTTACTCCCACTATGAAAAACAGTGCGACAAAACTAATCGTAATAAGGGTATTAAAGTACCATCTACCTGATGTAGAAAACGGCAGATCCTTCTTTAGTGTCGCCCTTATCAGTATGATGAGGGCCAATATCTCGACAACGAGCTGGGTAATCGCCACATCAGGTGCTTTAAGTATCAAAAATGTAATTGAAAGCACAAGACCTACGGCACCTACCGCTACAATGGAAGACAAAAGATCTTTTATCTCGATCGCAATTATCGCACCGACTATCATAATTCCAAGTAAAATGTAAAGTTCTATCATATTATTTCAGTAAAATGTAAAAAAGCACTGCCATTCCGAGTATGCACCATGCTAAATACGTAGGCAACACACCGTTATGAACATAGCGGAGCATCTTGTTAAAGCCAAACGTTAATCTTGAACCAACCTCGTAAATATCAAATACTTTCTTTTTCGCTAATCCATAAATAAACTTTAAAACGCCTATATCTTCAACACTATTATAGAATTCCACTCCGGATATTCTCATTTCCGGAATATCGGCCACTCTTTCGCCTCCTACAAAAATTTCCGTTGTTCTGGACTTTTTAATCTGTCCGACAAAATATAGAATAGCTCCCAATAAAATACCAACCAGTAGCATGACCGTAGCAAGGCCAGCGTTCCATGTACCTGTAAATGTAATATTCATATTCAGGCTCGGAACAATAAGCATGCTAAGTGGGATTCGATAAGCAAAAACACCGAATATAACGCAAAGAGACGCAAGAATCACCACCGGGATAAGCATTGAAGTCCGAGCTAATCGCGATTCATCTTTGGATAATCGCCTTTTTCTAGACGGCTGACCAAGGAATATGGCGTGAATAAGCTTCATAAAGCTCGCCAGCGTCAGAGCGCTACCGAACATGGCCGCAACAAGCCAAAGAATCCAAAGATGCCCACCGCTCTTAGCCGTATCTATCACGCCCTGATAGACCATCCATTTTGAAACAAATCCATTAAAAGGCGGTACGCCGGATATTGCAAATGAGGCTATTAAAAAGGTGAAAAAAGCAATCGGCATAAATTTTATAAGTCCTCCCAGTTTCTCTAAA
>JABMRN010000301.1 GCA_013202515.1 Candidatus Omnitrophota bacterium
AATTTATGAGGAAAAATAATTTAGGATCGACATCGTCAGTGCATAAAGCTTTAGGCAGCTTGATGGACAAAGATTTAGTCGATAAGGAGAAAGATGCATACGCGATAAGCGATATATTTTTTAAAAAATGGATCATAAATTTAGGATTTAATAAACCTTCAAGCATATGATAGGGTAAGGAAAAAAGTTAAAAATTAGTAACATACTCACATTTTAGTAAATTTTTGAAAAATAGAATTGATTTTTAACAAATTTAACTACATTAAAATGAATCATTCTTACGAAGAGATACAAAACATCACTATTGAAATACTACAAAACAATGGCTGGATGAAAAGCATTAATCAATATGCTAGTCTGCAATACAAAATCTCCCAACAATTTAGCGACCGCGATAGATATTTTTCAAGGGAAAATGGCGAGATTTTCCGAGAAGTATAAAAATGTTGCAGTACATAAACTATCCGTAGTGTTCGAATCCCGTTGGGGCTGCCAGCGTTGTAGTAACTTCTTAGCTTTAAAAAAGTTATTAGGTGACAAATTTTTAATTGTCATTCCAATTGTCAATTAGGTTGTTATTTGCGGGATCCCACCTCTGTTCCATTCTAAGCAGGTTCCAAAAAACGGTCCCTGACCCGGTTTCATCTATTACAGTTTGATGATTGTATTGACAAATTGTAAAACACGAGAAGTGCTCTGCGCCTAAGTTTTCTGGTATTATTTTATAAGGTTGGGGTGATTTGTCTTAAGCCATTTAAGGGTTACCTGTAAGAACTTTTCTGCCTCACCAATCAATTCTTCGGCTTCCTTTTCCGAAACCATACCCGCATGACTGTAATCAGTGATATTTCTTTTTGCCCGACATGAATCAAAATAATCCGCAAGTGAATGATGCTTTTCTTCTAGCAGTTCCTTCATGGCCTTAAATACAGTAGCATGATGCCCGATCCCGTCCGTCCTATACCCCTTGCAGTAAATAAAAATAGTGGCTAACTGAAGCACTGCATTATAAGCTGTGGCAAACCTTCTGTCGGAAGAAAGGCCTTTTACCTTAGAGTCCTGGATATCCCTTTTTATAAGCTGAAACAACTCAGCAATCTCAGACTTTGAAGTCCTGTGACGGCGTAATCTACCTTGATTTAATAATTGACTTAAGCTCATTTATGTCTCCTATAATAAATATTTTCTTATCTTTCAAAATAGTTTTAATAAAATGGTCCCCCTTGCGCACTCTTTTAATCAGTTCATGCGGTGAAAATACGGAATAATTAATTTCTCTGGCTAATTGACTTTTAGAATCGGACAAAGAACGCGATAATTCCCGTGAAGAGATACTGCCTATAACCATCAAATCAATATCGCTTGAAATGTTCTCTTCTCCCTTTGCATATGAACCATATATAAAAGCAACCTTAATAGCAGTAGATGCTTTAAGATTTTTTTTCAAAGATTCCGCTATTCCAGCACTTTTAAATATAATGCTTTTAAGTTCTTCAAATATAGGACATTTTTTATTCACTTTATAGTACGCACGGTTACCTTCATGAGACGCTATAAGCAATCCAAGCTTTTCCAGTCTTTCTACTTCTCGTTGGACAGCTCTAATTGGCTGATGAGTTAAAGTTGAAACCTGCCTTTGGTAGTATGAATTTTCGGGATTAACAAGAAAAAGTTTTAAAACATCAACCCGAGCTTTTGAAGAGAAAAGGTTATTTAGCACAGCGCTCACCTCCAGATACCTTATGTAGTCAACTATATACAATTTGTAGTCAAATGTCAAGGGCAATGGTCAATTTTTAATTACTGAAACAGCGACGATTATAATTTCCAAGGATGTCACATATGATGCAATTATTGGAATAAAGAATTGCACTATTCTGACAGAAATAAACTATCCGTAGCGTTCGAATCCCGTTGGGGCTGCCAATTGTATAAATACCCAAAAAGATATATGCTTTTTAGGGCATTTCTCCGAATAAAACTGCTAAACATAAAAAAGCCGCTATTGATTTATTTCTAGCGGCTTTTATATCGCGAGCCTAAAAAGAAATAAAAATAGTCACCTTTTGCAGTGAATCCGGCTGTATTTAGGAAATAAATTCGTAGAAAGATACCTTTGCGAATACGGCGAGAGGGATGAGGATAAAAAAAGTTCTATTATCGAATATAGATTGCGGCAAGAAATGATTTTCCTTATGTTTATTTTTTTTGACATAGTACTCTGCCGAAATAGAATAGCACTTTTTTAAAGACAATACTTATTAGGAAAAGCGTTAGTCTAGCGTATTGACCTGTACCGCAAATTTAGTGCCGCGTACCCCGACTGTTGAGGTAGGGGTTCTTACCTCAAACTTTGATTTGGGGTCCTGGATCTTTTCCACCGTTATCATGATCTCGCCTATTGCAAGATCAAGCAGGGTCTTCTTGGTTCCTTTTGCGTCATCTTTCATGAGTTCCGAAAGGCAGAGTTCCGAATCTTCATTGATCTCAACCATAGCTGTTTCAGCGCTTCCATCAACGTTTAGAAGCACCCAGGACCCCGGGCCTGTCTTTACAGAATTGCCCTGATTGAGGATCATACCTTCTTCTGCGGTAACCCACCCCTCGCTTTCGGACAATTTAACACTTGCCCCACCAGTTATATCCATAATTGTTGCAGCTCGCTCTATTTCTTGAGAGTAGGCAGCCCATGCAAGGCACATCACCATCACAATGATAGCAAAAATTTTAAATATTTTCATTAGAGTCCCTCCTTATAGGTTAAATATACGCGAAAATACTGCAAAAGTCAAATACAGGTATGTTACTCAGGTTACTTCATCAAGAACTAACCGCTTCGTAAGGGAAAATGTTAGAAAAATACATAGTTATATAGGAACTATCAGGCATTTTTTAGTAGTACAACATGGTGCATAAAGTGCTTTTGACAATGCAATGGCGATCTTTTGGCAGGCATAGGATATTTCAAAAGTGTGTTGAACAATGTTAGCATATACAATAGTATGTTGTGGATTTTTTGTAGTAGCTTGAAAAAGTTTTGAACCTCACACGCAATTGTATCTAACATATTATTATATAATGAGTTATGTAAAAAAATAATGTCCAATCTTGGACATGGGTTATAGCCAAATAGACAAATAAATTTGACAGACGCACTTTTAGCAGGTATCTTTAATATACTGCCCCAAAATTTATAATTTAGGTGTTAAAATAGAAAATTAATATGCATATATCAAGATATACAAAGATAGTAGCGATTATATTAACGGTAGCCCTATGCCCTTTTAGCGCGATTGCCCAGCCTAACCTGGAAAACGCCCTAAGAGAAATTGACCGCCCTGTCCGAGAACAGGCAGCAGATAGGCTTGAGGCTCCTCCAAAAAGGATACCCAAGATAAAGGAACCACTGGAAATAGAGAAACCGCTGATAGAAGGCCCTAAATTCTTCGTAAAGAATATCACCTTAAAGGGTACCGTAAGCATACCTGTTGAGAATTTTACACCCCTCATAAAAAAATACGAGAACCGGGAAGTAAGCATGGAGGAGTTAAAGATACTGGCAAAGAAAATCGAAAGGCGATATCTCAAAAAAGGCATCATAGCCGCATGCTTTATTCCTCCACAGGATGTAAAAGAAGGCGAAATAGTCCTACAGGTTGTTGAAGCAAAAATGGGCGAACTTAAAGTGAAGCAGGACCATGTCTACTACAATAAGAAAAGGGTGGCCTACTATTGGACTCTTAAGCAGGGCGAAGTCATGAAATACTATGAAATGTCAACAAGCCTCCAGCTTATGAACAAGAATCCGGACAAGACAGTCAAGGCAACGCTGCATGCCGGAAAAAAACCAGGGACCACGGATGTTTTATTAGAGTCAGACACGAATTTTCCAATACATACTACTTTCACATTTGATAATGCCGGAGGTCCTTCTACGGGCGTATTCAGAAAGGGGATGGGGGTAACGCATAATAATTTCCTAGGCTTGGACGATACGCTACTACTCGGAGATACCTTTGGGGATCATTTTCAAACGTTATACGGATATCATTCAATACCCTTTACGGATTTTGGGACATCGGTCATGTACGGAGGCGCACGCAGTAAATCTTTTGCAAAAAAAGATTTTGAATCATTTGACATGCGTGCCTATTCAAAAGATTACAGCGCTTATGTATATCAGGATATTTATGCAAGAGACGGGTATACGGGTGAATATTATATGGGTCTTGAAGGCAAAGATAGAACTACTTATACCGATGACGCCACTATAAACAGGGACAGGCTAAGGATCTTGAGATTTGGAAGCAAACTTCTTTTTAGGGGAACGCAGAGCTCGATCTATCTGAAGCCTGAGATTTCACAGGGAATCAACCTCTTTGGGGCACGTCGGAAGAGAGATGCCACATCATCAAGACAGGCAACAAATACCTTTTCAAAATTTAAGGTTGACGTTAATTATTCAAAAAGTATTTCACCCGGATTTCAATTCAAGGCACAGGGTAAATTTCAGCTTGCCGGTGAAAAATTAAATCCCAGCGAACAGGCATTTTACGGCGGCATGAATTCCGTAAGGGGCTATCCCGATGGTGACTATTCCGCTGATAACGGGTATCAGGTAAACCTTGAGTTCCTGGTCCCGCCACTTTTTCTACCTGACAGCATTAAACTCCCTTATGCCAGAAATCCAATAAAGAATGATTTAACGGGAGTGGTGTTTTTTGATTATGCCTACGGTGAGAAGAGAGGTTATATTGAGGGCGAGAGAACCAGGAGGAAGCTTGCTAGCGTTGGATTAGGTTTTAGATTCCACGTATATGACCAGGCGCTTTTTAGATTTGAATGGGGCCATATTATTCCTCTCGGGGATCTTCCGCTATCTCAAATGGATTCGCAGAGGTTACACCTTGCTTTGGACATTCAAGACAGAATCCCTCAGGAGATAGAGAGAATCAGCAAAATTATGGAAGAAGACAACATGAAACAGTGGGCCTGGAATATATTGAATGATGAAGTAAGAAAACCGGTAAGCAATTTAAGGGAAAACCTTTACTGGTATTACCGTATGGCAGCCGTTGCCCAAAAGGAAGGCGATCTTGATAAAGCAAGGGAATATTATGCAAAGGCACTAGATATTGGCAAAAGTTCATATGACCAAACCCTTGTTTACGTGAAGAACTGTGCTAAACAGCGAAAAGAATTCGAAGAGAGCAATAAGGTTGCCATGAGGTTCTATAAAGAAGGCAATTTCGAGAAGGCTAAAGAAATCTGGGAGAAGATTTCAAAAGATGCCAAAGCAAAACCGTTGGTTCTGGAGTTCTAGGGTAAAAAGGGGCAGGTATGAATATCCAAAAGATATTACTTTTATTATTGTTACTGGCAAGCGTACCTCGCGTTTCGGTTGCGGGAGACTTGTCAGCCGGCAAGCCTGCACCTTTAAAGAAGATAGAGATAAGTGAAAAAATAATAGAGAAAGAGCTTCCCTTTTACCGCTTTAGCCTGAAAGAATTAATTGAAGAAGTCGATAAGAACATCAAAAAGGCAGAATTGGGAATAAAGGGCAAAAAGGTCCGCGTAAGGAATCAGGGAAGAGAAAAACTCATAAGAGAGCATTTCGCGAAAGGTCTAAGTCTCTATAAAGAAGGAAAGCTTGACGAGGCAAGAAAAGAGCTCTTAACCGCTCTTGAAATAAGCCAACATCCCGATATGGAAGATTACATTAAGGAAAGCGTCAAGTGGCCGAAGTAAGTTCTTACTTAACGTCCTCGTTTCTTACTATTGTCTCACCCGTGTTTATAATTATGCCATTACTATAATCAGGCCCTTTATCATTATATGAGAAAATGTAGAACTTTCCATCTATTGACATTATAGTCGCCTGATACATGCCTGGTATATATCTTCTCTTATATAATTTTTCTGGTTCATCGTCTATAATTGCAAAATTGAATCCATAAACCTTTAAGCGTGCCCCTTTGATTTCGCCTTCGAAGGTGGCGCTATCTCCGGGGTTTAATTCGAGTTCTTTATCATACGGTAAGGCCACCACGACCTTTCCTTCATATACAATGATCACGGTACGATATTTGCCTGCGGCATATCCGTATTTTTTAGTATCTTCTTTTTCTTCGTAAAATACGAATCCATCTTCCGGAATACCAAGCGTTTCCTCGGACGGTTCTGGGAACGGAGGCCTTATTGGCCGTTTGTCATTTATTAGTTCCGGCAGAGGTGGCGGTTCCGGAGCGTCATTATCTGTCCACCAGTTGACGTTATTTCCTCTATCAATAGCAGTTGGCGGGTCGATTGGGGCGCCCAAATTGACCGAATCTTGGATGTCAACGTAATTGACATCTCTTGCGCCGGATGGATTTATATTCCACTGTTGTCCATCCTCTGTGCTTCTGAGCACCACGTAGTTATCAGTTCCGTCTTCGCCTTTTAGTGTAAGGGTTCCGCTCACGTTCTTGGTAGAACCTGCCTCAAATTGTATTTCTTTACCTGGGGTTTCACAAGTTAAGTCATAGTAGTCAGTGCCGTATAAATGCGATACCTTGCTTGCATCATCAAATATGAATTCACTTGTTCCGGGTGTAAATGTTGCATCATCATTCTTGTTCATGTCGCCACTTATTGTCCATGTGGAATCACCTGCGCCTAAGGTTACATTGGCGGCTATAGTAACGTTATTGTCAACATCGACAGTTTCGTTCACATTGTAGGTAGCTGGTGCGCTGTCAGCATTCAAAGCAAAATCATTTGAAATGTCTATGTTCCTAAGCGTTGATGTACCCTTTGTTGCAAGGGTTATGTTGGTGGCTGACATGCTGCCATTGGCGGTCATGTTAACAGAATCAGTGGTTATGTCGGCGTTGCCGGTTACTGCTACGGCTGCGTCGAAGTTAGTTTGTCCTGTTCCGGCTGTTTGAGTTAAGGACGTTGCATTAATAGTGCTGCCAACATCTACATTGTCTGCCGCATTAATTGTTATTGCACCCAGAGTGGTTGTTGCGCCTATTGCACCGCCTATAGAAATATCAGCATTTCCAGTATCTAGTACAAATGCCTGTGTTCCGTCAATAGTGCTTGTTATGTTTAAAACTGCTCCAGCTGAACCGCCATTATTTGTTGTATCAAGGGTTGTAGCTCCATTTAATGTTACGGTTGCCATGTCTATTTGATCGCCAGATGTTCTTACGGTCCCGCGAACTATTGTTTGGCCTGCCTCTGTATCTAATCCGCCGTTAAAGGTAATTAGGTCACTGTCATTATCACCGAATGTTATTCCGCCTGTATTGGCAAAGGTTGTATCGTTGGTTATTGTACCGCCGTCATTAAAGAGTACTGAATAGCCCTGTCCTTGAGTATTTAATGTGGCAGCTGTCAGTGATCCACCGAATGTAACTGCACCTGTAGTATCAGTTAAGGTAACTGTG
>JABMRN010000302.1 GCA_013202515.1 Candidatus Omnitrophota bacterium
TCTGTAATCATTTTTTCTTTTCCGTTTTTTAGGATGTAATCCTGCTGTTCTTCGGTTAGTTTGAGAAGGTTCAGGATTTGGGTTATTCTGACTCTTGAAATTCCGAGCTTCTTGGCAAGCTTGTTCTGGCTTAGGTCTTCTGTTTCGAGAACTTGCTGCATTTCTCTGGCTTGGATTATGGGGTTAACGTATGAATCGATGTATTCCTGATGCCGTAGCTCTCGCTGGGTTATTATCTTGTTTCTTGGTATGTAGGCTGGCTTTTTTCCTATACATAGGGTTTTAGTTTTGTTATAATACCTGTAATACCAGTTAAGTATTTCGGTTACGGTCTTTGAATTTGTTCTCTGAGTGTTACGTTCGGGGAGCCACTAAAACATAACCCTATGTGAATAAAATAGTTGCGTAGGGTTTTGTTTTGAGTAGAATAAAAACGGTAGAAATATTGAGAAAGCATAATCCTCTCGGAGGTATGAAATGAAGCAAATCTTAATAATATTGTTAGCCTGTGTAATATTAATGAGTTGTGCAATCAATTTGTGCAATGCTAATGAAATAAAAGAAACAAAGTTAGAAACATCCGTTGGGACATTTATCATAAAAGGTAAGATAGCTAAAGAAGGCGGCACGCCTATTTTGAAATCTTACCCCGAATATTATATTATTGTTACAAAGGGGAATAACAAAATAAATTTTTATGCTAATGGAACATACTTTCCAAGAGATATACAGCAGGATATGAATAAAGCGTGGAGTGGCGAGGAAATATCGATAGGAATATTTATAAATTTTCTTACCAGAGCATATAAAGCTGCGACACTTAATTATGACGATTTCTATAAAAAATACTATCAAGAATATGGTAAGGGTTTTGAAATTGAGAGTGAAATGGGGCTACACAAAGACGAAAGTTTTCAAGAACGTTGTAAAAAGACATACGAAGGATATCAATTAAATCTTAATAAAATAAAGGTGCTTTTAGGAAACACGCCAGAGTTTCCATCAAAGCTTAATGCTTTATATAATGATAGTTTAAAAATTCGGAAAAAAATGAAGATATACTTAAGACCACTTTAAGTAACCAGAGTCAGTTCTTTATATAATTTTTCCGCCTCCTCCGTCATAAACCAGTTGCGAAACTCGTCCACTACGGGGAGCCATCAATTTCTCGACGGAGATACCGACGAGAAAACACTAAAGGCCGGCTGGAAATTTCCAGCCGGCCTTTTTGTATCTGACAACGCGTCAAAGACTTAGGCGATATATTTTCCGACGGAAACAACGAAGAATTTCTCTTGAACATTTCTTTAAACTATTGCCACAAAATTTCCAAAGCATTCTATCTCCTTATCTCTAAAATGCCGATTATTTAATCGTCTCCATTTAATGGGTAATTGTGCTATTATTCTTCAGAGAAAAGTTCTACTATCGCCAATCAAAAAGATAAACTTCAGATCGGCATAAAACTTTTCTGCTCTAAAACAGCACGGTGTTTATGATATCTTTTTTGCCAGAAATCCTGCCTGAAATACCAAATTTTCAGGTTAAGTATAGCATAGTCTATAGCTAGGAAGAAGATAACAGGATATAATACAAACCAATAAAACAGGGGGCTGAAAAATGAGATGGATAACTCAAATATTCATATTGCTTGGCGTACTGGTCATAGCGGGAATAGGTGGCTACTTCGGTTACAATGCAGCCTACGCTAAGGGGGAGACAGCCGGCTATGAGAACGGCTACAGTTCGGGCAACCAGGAGGGCTACGTAGCCGGTGAAGCCGACGGGTATACAAAAGGCAGGACTGACGGATATGAAGTGGGCGAAGCTGAAGGCTTTATTTCAGGTCAGCAGGAAGGCTATACAGAGGGTAAAGCCGACGGTTATCAAGACGGCTATTCCAAAGGTGAACCTGCCGGCTATGACAGGGGATATTCAACGGGTCTTGACGAAGGATTCGGGCACGGTTATACGATAAAAGACCCGACTTATGCAGAAGCAATCGCTTTCATGAGAGGGGATAAAACAGACCAAAACGAATATATTGATGATTCCTTCGTTTGTTCCCATTTCGTCAGGGAGGTATGTAACAACGCCGAGGCTGAGGGGATTCGGTGTGCTCTGGTATTACTGCGCCTTGCAGAACCTTCAGGTTCTGACCATGTAATAATAGCCTTTAATACAATCGACCAGGGGATTGTTTACTTTGAGACAATTACTGATGATAGGGCCAACCCTGTCATAGGTAAACGGTACTACCAGTGTATAGTGCCTGAGCCAGATCACTATTATGAACAACCTTCGTACGATGATACTATTAAGGAAATCCTAATCATCTGGTAGTCAATAAAAAGAACCGTGCTTTCTTGCGCTCATACTGTGGCTCAGGGTAAACTAACATATCAGGGCAGTCCCAAAATAGGAACTTGGAAAGGACTAGAAGAGCATGGCTGAAATCCTCCCCTTCCGAGGCATACATTATAATTCATCGTTACTTAAAGACATCCCGTCACTAATCTGCCCCCCCCATGACATTATTCCTCCCCAGTTACAGCAGGAACTTTACCAGAGAAGCGAGCATAACTTTGTCCGGTTGGAA
>JABMRN010000303.1 GCA_013202515.1 Candidatus Omnitrophota bacterium
ATACGCCTTTTGATGCCGAATGGTTCAAAAAAACAGAATATAATTTCATATGGCCGAAAGACAATAAAAAGGTCCAGAGAGTCCTTGATGAGTTGATAAGGCGGAGAAGGTTCGGCCACTGGATAGGCGATTCAGTAGTACAGCTGGAAGCCTTTAAGCTGTATTTTGAGAATCCCGCGAAATTCGTAAAAAAGAGCTCGTGCAATCTGGATAAAGCCGTGCATGCTAGTTCAATCGGAGATATTTATTTATGTTACAGGTACGGCGTTCTGGGTAATGTTAAAAATGGAGATGATCTAAGAGAGATATGGAACTCTGAGGCAGCTGAAAACGTCAGAGGCGAAATAAGAAAGTGCGGCGATAATTGCCATTTTCTGCTGAACTGTTTCTTTGAAGGCGATTACCCGTTTATAGTGAAATAAAAATAAGGAGACTGAAATGGCTGATCAATGCGAGATTAAGACGGAAGGGAATATTCCTGGTAAAACCAATATTTTGAAACCCGCGTTTTGCTGTGTGGCAGCTACAGATTATTGTATGTTACGCTGCAAGATGTGCAATAAATGGTCTGAACCAATGCCCAAGCCCGGAGAAGCGCCTACTATAGATGAGTGGAAGAGATTTATATCGGGTTTCAGGGAGCTGGTGGATGAAGGCTTTGAGATGGATTTTGGAGGAGGAGAAGCGCTTTCAATGCCTGGCATATTAGATCTCGTAAAACACGCCAAGCAGCTAGGCTACAGGACGACAATGGCTTCAAACGGGTATCTTATTAATGGCGATATGGCCAAGAGAATCGCAGATGCCGGATTAGATGCAGTAAGCCTATCTTTAGATAGTTATAACCCAGAAATTCACGATAAAATGCGGGGAGTCAAGGGAGTCCATAGACAGGTAATTAATGCTATAGATAATCTGACAAGATATTCTCCGCAAACAAAAAAAGGCCTTTGCTGCATTATTATGAATGAAAATTTAGATGAAATACTCAAGCTGGTTGATTGGGCAGACGGGAATAAAAAAGTGGACTGGATATATTTTATGGTAGTGGTCCAGCCTAATTACAGCGGGCCATTGACAGATAATTGGCTCGACGAGTATCAATACCTCTGGCCTAAAGATAAATCAAAGGTACTTACTATCCTCGATGAACTTATAAGGCGCAGAAAAAACAGTTCCAAGATCAGCAACAGGGTCGAACATCTCAGGGCATACAAGGCCTATTTTAACAATCCACAGAAACTGGTGAACAGGGCCAGGTGTATTGTCGGCGGCAAGGCAATAAGCGTCAATGCATACGGCTTTGTCCAACTGTGCCTTTTCAAAGATTTTATAGGAGATATAAGAAAAGACGACATAAGGGAATTATGGAGGTCTCAGGATGCTGATTTAATAAGGAAGAAAGTGGATGAATGCAAGACAAACTGCCATTTGCTTCTTAATTGCTGTTATATAGAAGATGAGCCAACCCTTTACGCTGACTAAGGGATTTTTATCATGAGCCAGGACATGCTAATTCGTAAACCTAAACATTGCTGCTGGGTGCTTAATTACCACTGCATGCTGAGGTGCAGGATGTGCTACATCTGGGATATTAAGGACGATAAGAGCCAGGAAACCACCATGGAAGAGAAAAAGAGGCTGGTAAGGTCTTTGCGCGGCATGGTAGGCCCTGATTTTGAATTTCATCTTTCAGGAGGGGAGCCCTTGATGACAGAAGGGATCCTGGGCCTGGTGGATTTTATCGCAGAAGAAGGCTACAGGACAAATATGGTTACAAACGGTTTTCTTATTGATGAAAAAATGGCAAGAGACATCATGGATTCCAGGCTGGGGAGCATTACTATTTCGCTGGATGGGATTAATCCTGAAACACATGACTATATACGCGGCGTAAACGGCAGTTATTCCAGGATAATGAAGGCTATCGAATATCTGGACAGGTTCAGGAGAGATGAGAGCCCTAAGACTTCCATCTTGACCGTCATAATGGAGCGCAATTTAGATGAGATATTACAGCTGGTGGAGCGCGTGCAGAAAGATAAGAGGCTTGAGATGATAAGTTTCCAGGCTATAAACCAGCCATTCTGCGAAGAGATGGACAGAGAGTGGTTCAAGGAAGACAAAAGCCGCTCTTTGTGGCCGCAAGATACAAGGAAAGCCGGCTCTATTATGGAGAGGTTGAGAGAATTAAGGTTAAACGGATATAAAATAGGAAATCATCATAATCATTTCCTGCATTTTAAAGAGTATTTCAAGGAACCTAACATTTTTTTAAAGAAAATAAAATGCAACCTGGGAGATTATGAGTTTCACGTAGACCCCTATGGCAAGATGTTCTTCTGTTGTCTGACAGAGCCTTTTGGAAACATAAAGAACGATAATATATCGGAAATATGGGATTCTAAAAAAACAAATAAGATACGGCAGGACGTGTACAATTGCCTCAGGAACTGCCATATAATGGTGAATTGTTTTTATGAAGATGAAGCCTGTGACGTGTAAAATATTTTTTATAACATTGCTAGGCATATTCATTTTTTTAATTGCACTGGAATCATCACTACGGATAGGCGGGGAATTGTATATAAGGCACCGCGATTCCGGATTATATGCCAAAATCACAGAAACAGAAAGAAATGCATTCAGGATCCTTTGCCTCGGGGATTCCTATACGTATGGCGCAGGGGATACTTACGACAACAGCTATCCCAGCCAGTTAGAGGTGATGCTGAACAGTATAGACACGGACAGAAAGATTGTTGTAAAAAATTTAGGCAGTCCAGGAGGCAATTCTTGCAGGATTTTGAAAATTTTTACCGAAAATATTGATACGCACAAACCAGACATTGCTGTTATCATGGTCGGTATGAATAACGCATGGAATCTGGAAGGTATGCAGCGGTTTAATCGATTACCTTTGCTCAATAAACTAAAAATAGATATTCACGATCTACGTCTATATAAACTATGTAAATTATTGTCGATTAACTTTAGAAAAAAGATATCCATGGAATCCGATGCAGATGATAGGCGCGCACCTAGAGCAAATCTTCAGAATGATGTTGCGGCTGACAAATGGAAGGAGCTTAAGGAAAAGGTCAAATTCCATAGAGAAACTGGCAGGAGCGATCTGGCGATGCAGGAGTTAAGCAGCGCACTTGACGAGTATCCGAATGGATATGGCGAAATGGTGGTATTTTTAAGAGAAATGAGCGATTATGACCTAGCTTTGAACTATGCTAAAAAAGCGCTTCAATATTCACCTCAAAATCTTCAAAATAATGCGTGGTTACACCTAGAATTAGTATATATTTATGGAGCAAAAAAAGACTGGCTCCTTGCAAGAAAAGAGATGGATTATGCCGTGCGGGACATCTCAGCCATACAGAGTGTTTTCCCTGAGATGAATAATATATGCAATAACGAGAGTGGCTTAGACTTTAAAGTGGAGTCGGATAAAATAAGGACGCTTATTGCCGCAATCCATGGAAAAAATGGGACCAGGATATGGGATACCTTGATGTATCTAGAAAAAAACCAGGAAGAGAGAAGCAGGATACTCGCTTCTGATCTATCGGCTTTAATAAAGATTGCCAGCGAGAGGGGCGTCAGGCTAATTCTGATGACATATCCTGTCCATGCATCAGTCAATGATATAATTTTGAAGACAGCGGCAAAAAATGGCATTGACCTTGTAGATAATGAATCAATTTTTAATGCGAAGACAGATAAGGACAAATTTTTTGCCCCTGACAGGCACTGTAACGGCAGAGGCTATGAAGTAGTGGCTGGGAATGTTTATTCTAGATTGCTTAAAATGGGTGTTTTCTCAGAGATATAAAAGAAATAGAAACAGGAAAGGATAAAATGAAAGAAAGCGTGATCAAGAAAGTTGATTTTTTACCGGCATTTTGTCTTTTGGTTGTTTCTAAAATATGTAATTTCAGATGCAAGATGTGCAATATGTGGAAAAATAAAGACCGTCAGATAGACAGGAAAGAGCTTAGCATTGAGGAGATGAAAGGCTTTGTAGATGATTTAAAGAATGTTACTACGGAACCTATTTTTATCCATCTCATAGGCGGAGAGGCATTGTTGAGAAAGAATCTGACGGAGATCATATCCTATATCCGGAAAAGCGGTTTTAATAGTTCTATCACTACAAATGGATATTATATTAATGATGAGATGGCGAAAAAGTTAGTTGAATCGGGGCTTAAAGGAATATTCCTTTCTTTGGACGGTTTTAAGGAAGAGACACATGATTATTTACGCGGCGTTAAAGGCAGTTACCGGCATGTAAAGGATGCCATTGAATTATTAAATAAATATAGAGGAGACGATAAATCGAACAGGTTGAGCATTGGCATAACAATGACGCTTATGGAGAAGAATTTGGATGAGGCGTTGGATTTGGCCGAATGGACAAATAACAATGAAAAGATAAACGATTTTTTTATCAATGCATGTTTACAGC
>JABMRN010000304.1 GCA_013202515.1 Candidatus Omnitrophota bacterium
GCCCTTTCCACCGACCTCAACGAACCCCGCGACATAGTCGATATAGAGACCTTTATACGCTTGATAGATGAATACGGTTATGCTAAAGTAAAAGCCGTCACCGACGAGGTAGCTTCTAAGAGGCTAGAGACGGGTTTTCGGAGTATTGAGAGAGTTGTGTTATTGTTGAAGCAGTAGCTAGTGTCATTGCGAGGAGCCCCGAAGCTTCGGGGCGACGAAGCAATCCCTTTGTGTTTAATGAAAAAGGGAAGGGTTTGAAAAGGGTTCGTAATTTTTACTATTGACATTAGAAGGATTTGTGATAAACTTGATATGTAGAAAAAGGATATGTAAGTTATTTTGGAGATAACCTATGGCACCTAAAAATACATCAAAAACCCTGGGCCCGATAGAGACCAATATAGTGGCCCGTTTAACGTACGAAAAAAAGACGATTGTCACCATAAAAGATCTCGACCAATTGTTTAAACTTTCTCCCGAGAGCAGAAAACAAATCGTTTTCAGGCTCAAGAGGAAGAAAATACTGACACCTGTAAAGCGTGGGGCATATGTATTTTCTCCGCTTGAATCCGGACCGGAAGGAACGGGGGTTGATGAACTGCTTATTCCTCCGCTTTTCTTTCCTCAAAAAAATTATTATATAGGCTACTCTACCATGTTTAACTATTACAATTTCACGGAACAGCTTTTTCAGACTGTCTATGTCCTTAATACAACGATGCGCATGGAAAGGGTAATTTGCGGCATATCCTATAAGTTTGTAAGAATTCCCGAAAACCGCATGTATGGGCTGGAAACTATAAAGGTAAAAGATACACATGTAAACATCAGCTCAAAAGAAAGAACGCTAATAGATCTTCTTTATTTTAATAAACCCGTAGGCGGCATCGAGAGAGCCGTTCCAATATTTACTGAAATCGTAAAGAAGAAAAAATGTGATATAAAAAAACTTATTGAATACGCGACTCGTTTCCCGAATATCACAACCAGAAAGCGCATTGGTTTAATCCTTGATGAATTAGGCACCGCCAATAGTATTTTAAGACCGCTCATAAAAAGCGTAAAAGAAACTGCGGTTAGCTCTTTCACCGGATCGCGTAAAGGAAAATTAAACAAGAAATGGAGAATTATCATCAATGATTCACGAAAATAAAGAAGAATTTATAAAAGCACTGGGAAGAGCTTCAAAGAAAAAAGGATTTTTGTTACCGCTAATGGAAAAAGACTATTACCTGACGATAATTATGTCCAAGGTGCATGAACTGTCTGATGGCCTTATTTTTAAAGGTGGGACATGCCTCAATAAAGTTTATTACGCATATTATCGCTTGAGCGAGGATCTTGATTTCAGCATGAAGCTTCCGCAGTATGAAGCAACGCGTACTGAGCGGCGCAAATGCATTCAGCCAATTAAGGATAGAATTGAGAAATTCGTTAAGCAATTTGGGATGAAGATAGATGACGCTGGCAACCCGGGACGAAACGAATCCAAGCAGTACGTGTATTACTTAATTTATCAATCTGCATTGCGATCGGTTGAAGCAAAAATTAAATTTGAAATAGGTTTAAGATTTAGCCCGATCGATCCAATAGAAAAGCATCAGATTCAGCACGCTTTTTTACATCCATTTACCGGAGAGGTGCTTTTTGATGGGGGCAAGATAAATTGCCTGTCGCTTAATGAAATTGTCAGCGAAAAATTCCGCGCCGCAGCTCTTAGGCTAAAGATTGCACCTCGTGATTTTTATGATCTTGATTTCATTTTGCGCAATAACTTTGACTTGACGAACAAGAGTGTTGTGGGACTTATTAGAAAGAAGCTCGAGGAAGATAAGGCGGATACGGATTTATCAAAGTACCGTGTTAATCTTGGCAGGCCGGATACAGAAATCAATGACATGCGCTCACGGATTAAAGAAGAGCTATTCGAAGTCTTAACACCAAAGGAGAGGAAAAACTTTGACCTTACTGCCGCTCTTAAGCGGATCAATGAAGCAATGGAGGCATTACCGCTAAAACAGTAAAGGAGCGCCCAATTCCCCCCGGAACAACAA
>JABMRN010000305.1 GCA_013202515.1 Candidatus Omnitrophota bacterium
CAGCAATGATAGAGAGAAATTTCTGACCTACCTCGCCTCCTCCTATGAACGGTATGACGCAGTAATCCATGCCTACATCCTAATGACCAACCATTATCACCTACTTCTTGAGACGCGAAGAGCCAACCTGTCTCGGGTTCTTCATCACATAAACGGTGCATACACCAATTACTTCAACGCAAAGATGCGTCGGAGCGGTCATCTCTTTCAGGGCCGATATAATGGGTTGGGGGACGGGGCTAATTAAATAAATTGGCAGTAGCGCAATTGAACTGGTAGAGATGGGTTATGCCAAGATTAGCCCGATTAGATGCTCCCGGTGTTCTGCACCATGTTATCATCCGAGGCATTGAGCGCAGAAGAATATTTAGGGACAGCAACGACCAGGATGACCTTTTATCCCGTTTTGAGGATCTCATTCCCAAAACCAACATCTCCTGTTATGCCTGGGCGCTGTTGTCTAATCACGCCCACTTCCTGTTCCGAACAGGAGATACTCCACTGGCAACCTTCATGCGGAGGCTTTTGACTGGATACGCGGGACGGTTTAATCGTCGGCATAAGCGGTCCGGCCCTTTATTCCAAAATCGCTTCAAATCGATCGTGTGTCAAGAAGATGTGTATCTGACGGAATTGGTGCGCTACATCCATCTGAATCCATTACGGGCGGGTATTGTAGCGGACCTTAGGGGATTGAATACTTATGGATATTGCGGACATAGTGCACTTTTGGGAAAGAGGAAATTTGAATGGCAGGAAACTGGCTATGTTCTCAGCTATTTTGGCAAACGCGTATCGAGCGCCCGGGAATCGTATTACGGATATGTAAAAGAAGGCGTTAGGCAAGGTCGGAGGCCTGAATTGGTCGGAGGGGGTTTGATAAGGAGTCTTGGAGGCTGGAATGTAGTTAAGAAATCCGGTTTGAAAAGTATTGGGAGGCTAAAAGGGGATGATAGAATACTGGGTGACAGTGAATTTGTGCTCCGGATGCTGAAAGAAGCGGATGAAAAATTGGATCGTTATTATGAATTGAAGCAACGCGGATATAATCTTCAGAGCGTTGAAGAAAGGGTATGCAAAATATTTGATCTATCTGCAGCAGGCATCTATTCAAAAAGCCGGGAAAAAGCGAAAACGCAGGCCCGGGGACTATTTTGCTATTGGGCCGTAAGAGAGCTTGGCTATAGTATGCTGGAGATAGCGGGGCGGCTTGCAATGAGCCAACCGGGGGTAGTGTACGCAGTAAGAAGAGGGGAGCGCATAGCGAACGAAAGGGCTATCAAGTTTATACATTGACTTAATTATTTTCTTAGCCTCGTCCCCCTTCCATTGATTTTTAATATCCAGGACCATGATAATCACCTGCAGGTGGGTTTTAGGATATCAAGGTATTAAGGCGGTATTAATCCCTTGTAACTCTTGAAATTTCTTGACAGAATATAAATATTACACTAATCTCCATTTCAACATTTGGAATCCGCTTCAAATGAACAAAAACCTTTAACCAAAGTGCAGAAGCGATCCATGACCCTCACAAAAGATCATATCGTAAATTCTATTCACGACCGATTTGTCCTCTCCAAGTCAAAGTCCTCCAGACTGTTCGGATCCCTTTTGGAGATAATGAAAAAGAGATTGAAAAATGGAGAGGAGGCCTGTTAAGCGGATTCGGGAAGTTCTGTGTAAAGGAGAAAAAGGAACGAAGAGGAAGGAATCCTGCCACTGGTGAAGAGAAGATGCTTGATTCGAGGAGAGTGGTGACATTCAAATGTTCATCGGTGCTACGGGATAAAATAAACAGGGAGAAGTGAGTTCTAGTCTTTCAGTTCTTCTCCTGAAAATCTACTGTTTTTAGGGAAATGAGGAGGATAAGATGAGCAGCTTTTCAGATCGTCTCTTTCGCGCTGCCAAATTGGATGTTAACCTGTATGAAGAGGTTGAGGCTGACAAGGGTGCACTAGGACAAGCCATAGCGGTAGTCATCCTCTCCAGTATAGCAGCCGGACTAGGAAGCATTGCAAAAGCAGGAATTAGTGGGATCTTGACAGGAACGATCTTGGCCCTCGTAGGATGGTTTATTTGGGCCTATCTCACCTACATCATTGGTACGAAACTACTTCCCACGCCAAAGACCGAAGCAAACTATGGCGAGTTACTGCGGACTATTGGCTTTTCGAGCTCGCCGGGGCTAATTCGCGTATTAGGGATCATCCCAGGCTTGGCGGGAATCGTTTTTCTTGTCGCAGGGGTTTGGATGCTAGTAGCAATGATTATAGCGGTTAGACATGCCCTTGATTATCAGAGCACTTTACGGGCTGTGGGTGTCTGTATAATCGGCTGGATCATTCAAGCGATAGTCCTCGGTATATTTTTCTCTATGCTCAGATGAAGAAGTATAAAGCGGGACGTCCATAAGAAACTAAAAAAATAAAAGACTATTTTATTGGGTGGAGTTTCTTATTTTCTTATGGACGTCCCCATTAATTTCACGTTAGGAGAGGTAGATAGAACGGGTCTAACAACCGCTTCGAGACCGACCTGGGGGACGCTGCGCGCCCCTCGGCGGCTCAAGCGGAACGTTCGGGCACATGGCAAAATATACTATGGCAAAAACCAGCACTCAAAAACAGGCTTGTCGTAGTAGAACTTGTTCCAGCCTTATAGAGGATGATACCAGATAACATGGAAGTCAATATTGCCGATCTAA
>JABMRN010000306.1 GCA_013202515.1 Candidatus Omnitrophota bacterium
CTCAGGAGGTAGGAAGGCCTGTTCTTTTTGCGTTGCTTACGACAATTATAGGGTTTCTTCCGATTTTCGTGTTAACGGGACAGGCCGGTAAACTTTTTAAGCCGCTCGCCTTTACTAAGACATTTGCCATGGTTGGCGCGGCGCTTATTGCCCTAATGCTCTTACCTACACTTTCGTATTTTCTCTTAAGGGGAAAACTAAAGTCTGCCGAAGAAAATAAAACAACCCGATTTTTGCACACAAGGTATAAGCCTATTATAAAGTGGTCGTTAGATCATAAAAAGGCGATAAATTTCATGTTTCTTGGCATTCTCATCCTGGGATTGATAGTAGGCTCATTTATAAAACAGGAATTCATGCCTCCCTTAAATGAAGGGGATTTATTGTTCATGCCTGTTTTTTTACCGGGGGTATCATTGACGCAGGCAATGGAAGTCATGAGGACTCAAGATATAGTCATAAAAAAGGAATTTCCAGATGAGGTAGAATGGGTTGTCGGAAAACTTGGGCGAGCAGAAACAGCGACTGATCCTGCGCCAATCGCCATGATTGAAACTATAATTCATCTGAAAGATAGAAAATTCTGGAGAAGAGGCATGACCCGGGATAGGCTTATTCAGGGTATTCATGACAAAACTAAAATGCCGGGCGTAAGCCCCATTATGACTCAGCCTATACGCAATAGGATAGATATGTTGGCTACAGGTATTCAGACGCCTGTCGGCGTTAAGGTATTTGGATCGGATTTAAACAAGATTGTTGAAATTGCGAGTAAAATAGAAAAGATTATTGCTCAAGTCAAGGGCGCTGTAAGTCCCTATGCCGAAAGGACGTCCCGTAGGCCCTATTTTGAAATTGAAATAGACAGAGAAAAAGCCGCAAGACACGGGGTCAGAGTAGGAGATATTCAGGACATAATAATGACTGCTGTAGGGGGAATGAATCTGACCACTACAATCGAGGGCAGAGAACGTTATCCGGTACGGGTAAGATATTTGCGTGAACTACGGGATACGCCTGAGGCCTTGGAAAGAATATTTGTTCCTACACCGAAAGGTGAACATATTCCCTTGGCTCAGATAGCAAAATTAAACAAAGTACCCGGACCTGCTGTCATAAACTCAGAGGATACGCTTACCTATGCGCGTATTTTTGTAAACGTTAATCAGAATATTGTTGGCTTAGTAGACTTTGTAAACGAAGCTAAGAAAGCGGTAAATGATAAAATAGGAAAGGGCGAACTAAAACTACCTCCAGGTTACTACATTTCATGGAGCGGGCAGTTCGAATCGGAAATGGAATCGAGGAAACGGCTTATACCGTCGCTTATTATTGCCCTCGCCATTATCTTGCTTTTGCTTTATGTTGCTTTTAGAAATTTCAGTTCACTTCTTATTTTGTCAACAGGTTTACCTATATCCTTGATAGGAGGAGTGATATTATTATTTGTGCTAGGATTTAGATTTTCAACGGCAGTATGGGTCGGATTTATCGCTTTATTCGGAGTGGCAACGGATAATGCCGTGGTTTTACTTTCGACTTTAGATGATCTTTTCAGAAAAAAATCTCCAAAAACAATACAAACTATACGTCGAACCGTTATGGAGGGTGGGTTGCTAAGGATACGGCCTGCAATGATGACCACTACTACCACAATTATTGCGTTATTGCCGGTAATGCTTTCAACGGGGACAGGATCGGAGATTATGAAGCCAATGGCTGCTCCAACGGTCGGAGGTCTTATAACTGCAACGCTTTCTAATTTGATTTTAGTACCGGTATTATACTGTTGGCTTAAAGAAAAACAACTTAATAGAAAAGAGCTATAATTTATTGGTAAGGTTTCTTCGATAAAATCAAGGGCTTAACGAATCTATATGCAGATAATTTTAGGCGTTATTAAAGAGATATATTTTTTAATGAATAAGATGTCCGTTTATCTTCTTTTCGGATTCATCTTTGCCGGGATTTTGCATATTTTTCTAAAAGAGGGCTTGATCTCAAAACATATCGGCGGAAACAATCTGTCATCGGTAGTGAAGGCTTCATTATTTGGCATTCCGCTTCCACTGTGCTCCTGCGGTGTACTACCTGCAGCCCTAGCTTTACGAAAAGACGGAGCAAGTAAAGGCGCGGTGCTCTCTTTTTTAATATCAACTCCCACAACAGGCGTAGATTCTGTTTTAGCAACATATGCGTTATTGGGTGGAGCCTTTGCTCTTTACCGTGTATTTGCTTCCTTCGTTGCAGGTGTATTTGCCGGAGCATTTGCCAATATCATTTTCAAGAACGAAAAACCTTCCGTTACCCCAAAAGAAAATCGTAAGTGTGCTATGTGTGATAGCGCAAGCCACTCAGAAGTAAAACACAGTATTTTAGATAAGGTTAAGGGTGTTTTCAGTTATGCATTTGGAGAGCTTTTAAACAGTGTTGGCAAATGGGTTATATTGGGCATCATAATCGGAGGAATAATATCATATTTTATCCCCGAGGAATTTGTAAGCCGTTATCTTGGCTCTGGAATTCTGTCTATGCTTATTATGCTTGTGATAGGTATTCCTATGTATGTATGCTCTTCCGGGTCTATTCCGATAGCAGCAGCACTAATGC
Organism: Candidatus Omnitrophota bacterium; assembly: GCA_013202515.1. GTDB lineage: Bacteria > Omnitrophota > Gorgyraeia > JABMRN01 > JABMRN01 > JABMRN01. The sequence goes on from JABMRN010000306.1 coordinate 2,611, forward strand.
TGAAAGGAATGAATCCCGGAGCAGCCTTTGTATTCCTTCTGGCAGGGCCTGCTACAAATTCCGTTGCGCTTACGGTTATTGCTAAAGAATTCGGCAAGAAGACCGTTTTCATCTTTTTAAGTGCCATTATAGCCTGTAGTCTCCTTTTAGGTGTTTTATTAAACCATTTATGGAAGTTCTTTAATATTAATACAATAGCATACATTGCCCATAAGGGCATGATCCCTGAGTGGATACAGCTAAGCGCGAGCATCATTTTACTATTCTTCATTATACTAAATGCTATTAAGCCTAAAAGGCGATAAGCGCTGACTTAGCCTTGAGGATGTCCTCCCCCTTTAGTGATAATATGTTGACATAAGAAGCTATATAGCAAATATTTAGCATTTGTCCGAGGGTTATTATGTAAACCATGTCCTCTCTCCCTTTAGAGTAAACTAACGTATAGACACCCCTACCATAGCAAAGACCCTATGTTTTTGCAAGAATTTAGTATTTTATC
>JABMRN010000307.1 GCA_013202515.1 Candidatus Omnitrophota bacterium
GAGGAGATTGTTGAGAAAGTAAAAAAAGAAATGGAATCCACAATACGGGAGGAAGGCGAAAAGGCTGTGTTTGATGTAGGTCTGCATGGCATTCATCCTGAAATTGTTAAGCTTCTCGGAAGACTTAAATATAGGACAAGCTATGGCCAGAATGTGCTTCAGCATTCCAAAGAGGTTTCTTATCTCATGGGTGTTATGGCCGGTGAGCTTAAGCTCGATTTTAACCTTGCAAAACGCATCGGTTTATTGCATGATATTGGAAAAGCAGTAAGTCATGAGGTAGAGGGCTCTCACGCGAAAATAGGGTCCGACATTGCAAAAAAGTATAATGAACCTGATGTTGTAAGCCACGCTATTGAGGCTCATCACCAGGATGTTGAAGCAAGAACACTTCTTGCTGCGCTTGTCCAGGCTGCGGATGCCATAAGCGCCACAAGGCCGGGTGCAAGAAGAGAAACTTTAGAAAAGTATATAAAGCGCCTTGAGAAGCTAGAATCTATTGCCAACTCTTTTAAGGGCGTAGAGAAATCGTATGCGATTCAGGCCGGAAGAGAAGTGCGTATTTTAGTAAAACCCGATGCTGTTGGCGATGCTCAAGCTGCAGTCCTTGCAAGAGATATCAAGAAGAGCGTTGAAGAAGGGCTTGAATATCCGGGACAGATCAAAGTAATGGTGATACGGGAAACAAGAGCAATTGAATATGCAAAATAGCCTTTAAGAAAAACGGAGTTTTATGAAAGTAATGTTTATAGGCGACATAGTGGGCAGACCCGGAAGAAGTGTAGTAGAAGCGCTTCTCGGAGGACTTGTTAAAAAGAATAAAATAAGCTGTGTAATCGCCAACGCTGAAAACTCCGCTGGTGGAAGCGGTATCACGCCATCAATAGCTACCGAGCTTGAAAATGCCGGCGTTGATGTGATTACAAGCGGTGACCATATCTGGAAAAGAAGAGAAGCAACGGAACTTTTAGAGACCAGGGGAAATGTTTTACGGCCGCTTAATTATCCAGATGGCGCCCCAGGAGAAGGTTCTCTTGTTGTTGAAATTCCGAATACTGCTGTTAAAATAGGCGTTATCAATCTTGTCGGAAGGGTTTTTATGGAATCAGTAGAGTGTCCGTTTAAAGCTTCTAGGCAGGCAGTGGATAAAATAAGAAAAGTCACGCCCAATATATTCGTTGATATACATGCCGAGGCTACAAGCGAGAAAATAGCGCTTGGTTGGTATTTAGATGGGCTTGTCACAGCCGTAATGGGTACACATACCCATGTACAGACAGCTGATGAAAAAATTCTTCCCAAGGGCACTGCATACATAACAGATACAGGCATGACAGGCCCCTTTGATTCAGTAATAGGAAGGAAAAAAGAGCAAATATTAACCCGCTTTATTACTCAAAGACCTACGAGATTTGAAATGGCCGAAGATGACATAAGATTAAATGCGGTCATAGTAGATTTTGACGAAAAACGGGGCATTGCAAACTCAATTATCCGGGTAGAAAAAAAATGGAAGCCGTAGAAACCAAAACCATATTTACTGTAACAAAACTTACGCGCAATATCCGCGCTATTCTCGAACAAAATTTCGGTACTCTTTGGGTTGAGGGAGAAATCTCTAATTTTACAAAGCATCAATCAGGGCACATGTACTTTAGTATCAAGGATGAGGGGAGTGTCTTACCTTGCGTTCTGTTCAGATCTTCAAACGCCAAGCTAAAATTTGAAATGAAAGCCGGAATGCATGTTTTGTGTTTTGGCAGAATAAGCGTTTATGATAAGAGAGGCCAGTATCAGCTATATGTAGAAAGAGTTGAACCCAAGGGCGCGGGCGCTCTCCAGATGGCGCTTGAACAGCTTAAAGAAAAGCTGAGAAAAGAAGGACTTTTTGATGAATTAAACAAAAAGCCAATTCCCTACTTGCCTAGACGTGTTGGAGTGATTACTTCCCCGACAGGGGCGGCGATAAGGGACATTCTAAATGTTACAAAAAGAAGATTTGCAAATATAGAAATTCTTTTAAATCCTGTAAGGGTTCAGGGTGAAATGGCAAAACATGAGATAGTTGAGGCGATCGCCGAGTTTAACAAAATGAAAGGCCTTGATGTAATAATACTTGCCAGGGGCGGAGGAAGCCTTGAGGATCTCTGGGCATTCAACGAGGAAATAGTTGCGAGGGCTATATATGACTCAAAAATCCCAATTATAAGCGCTGTTGGACATGAGGTGGACTGGACAATAAGCGATTTTGTAGGGGACTTTAGGGCGCCAACACCTTCGGCTGCTGCAGAA
>JABMRN010000308.1 GCA_013202515.1 Candidatus Omnitrophota bacterium
ATATCAGCTTGAAATCCTGAAGAACATGCCATCCGAAAAAGGAATTGCATTAAAAGATGCTTTTAGAAAAGAGGTAGTCGCGCCTGATTATGCTTCGATGGTCAAATTCAAAGTACCCGGTATGTATATGTCCTTGAAAGGGAATTATACCATTCCTGTTGAGGTTATGAATACCGACAAGATAGAGGTAAGTATACATAAGGTATATGAGAACAATATTGTCTACCTGCTTAATTACAAGACTTCATATTCTATCCCACACGATATAGGTCTTGATGTTTATGAGAAAGAAATGGATACCGGTATCGAGAGGAATATTGCAAAAGATGTGCTTCTTGATATGAGGGATATATTAAAAGAGGATCCCCAAGGCCTTTTCTTTATAAGAGTAAAAGAGCCGGATGGTTACTCTTGGGGTGGAGACAGCAAGCTTGTCCTTACTACTGATATTGGAATAATGACAAAGAAGTCTGGTTCCGACCTTCTTGTATGGCTTAATTCACTAACAACCACAAATCCAGTTCCTTATACAACCGTCAAGGTTTTTACTAAAACAAACCAGCAGATTTTGCAGGGAACAACTGATGAAAATGGAGTTATGCATTTCAAAGATGTTAATTGGTCCGGCGATAAAAAACCATATATCATTACCGCCTCAAATGATTACGATCTTTCATATATAGAGTTAGATAAATGTGTGATTTCAGAAACAGCATTTGATGTATCTGGTAGGTCTTATATAAGTTCGGGTTACGAAGGATTTGTCTATACAGATAGAGGAGTATACAGGCCCGGTGAAAAGGTGCATATAAAAGCTATTTTACGCGAAGTTGGCTGGAAGCTTCCCGATAGCTTCCCTGTTATCTTTGAAATCAATAGGCCAGATGGAAGATCCTATGAAAAGGTCAATGGAATGCTCTCAGAATTTGGCACTGTAGATGTAAGTGTCGATATTGTAGATTATGCCCTTACCGGTGTGTATTCAATAAAACTTATGCTTCCCGGAGACGATAAAGTAATAGGCAATGCTAAATTTAATGTTGAGGAATTCTTGCCGGATAGATTAAAAGTTGCAATAGATGTCCCGGATAAAAGGTTTGCCATTTCTGATGAAATCCCAGTAATTGTGGAGGCAGAGCAGTTTTTTGGTAGCGCGGCAATAGATAGAGATGTTGAATTAAACTGCGACTTAAAGGCTGCTGAGTTTAAACCAAAAGATTTTAAAGATTACGTTTTTACAGATGAAGAAAGCACCTTTTCATTCAAAACCATTCGGCTTGGCGAACAGAAAACTGACAGTGAGGGAAAAGCTAATTTCTCCATAAAGATACCCCAGGGTGTTTTAGCGCCATCGGCTTTAGCTTGCACAATACAAGCCGTAGTAAAAGAGGTTGGCGGTCGAGCTGTGACTTCGCATGTAAAAAGGATTATAGATCCCTATCCATATTATATAGGCATTAGAAAAGCAACTGAAGGGTATGCTTCATCAGGCGAGCCAGTTAAGTTCGATTATGTAATTGTTTCACCTGAAGGGGAAAATGTAGAGGTACCTGAACTTAAGATAGAAGTTAGTAAGATCATTTGGAATAATGTCCTTAAGAAAGATAATAACGGCAGATATCGATATACTTCTGAAAAACATGAGGAAATCATTTCTGACGACATTATAAGCCCGGGAAATTCATCAGGAAGATATGAATATACCCCTAAGTCTTACGGTGATTATATTATCCGGTTAAAAACAGAAGAAAAAGATGCGCATGTTGCAGGAATTAAGTTTTATTGCTCGGGATATGGGTATTCTTCATGGGCAATGGAGAAGCCAGATAAGGTTGAGTTATCCCTAGATAAAAAGTCCTACAAAGAAGGTGATGTTGCTAAACTTTTAGTTAAGTCTCCATTTAAAGGGAAAGCCATTATTATAGTATCAAAAGACAATGTTCTTTCTACTCAGACAGCAGATCTTACAGATCTGACTCAGGAGGTAGCCCTCAATATCAATAGTGATTTCTCACCCAATGCGTATTGCTCTGTGATAGTTATACGGCCCCTTGTGAAAAGTGAGGAATGGGTTGCTCATAGAGCTTATGGTATTATTCCGATTACCATTGATAATTCATCTTATAAGCTGAACATTTCTATTGATTCACCTCCAAAGGCTAAACCAAACGATGATGTTGAGATAAAGATAGAGGTTAAAGATAGTGCTGGTAATGCAAAAGAAGCAGAGCTATCTATAGCCCTTGTTGATGAAGGAATATTACAACTCACAGGTTTTAAAGTACCTGATCCTTTCGGCTTTTTCTACGGCAAAAGAGCAAA
>JABMRN010000309.1 GCA_013202515.1 Candidatus Omnitrophota bacterium
GCACAGGACGATACTCTCGCCGCGGAGCTACGCACAAAGCAAGATTGGTTCAAAAAACAATTTCTGGCAGGCGAAATACTTGTCTTACACAGAGGGCTAAACGCGCACATAGAAGAAGAATTCGAAAGCGGCGGGACAAAGCGTGACGGAACAACTTTGGATATAACAAGAAGCAGATTCTACAAGAAAGGCCTTCTCGAGTTTGAGAAAATCGAGATCGCGAGCGTGCCGGAAATACTAAAATTCGGGCAATATGGACATGTTGGATTGGGGAGAGCTGTCGCCAAGCTCGAAGGAGCTGAGCATAGCCGACCTACAATATATTTTGACTCAAGATACTATTATGACGAAGACGTTCGCCTGCACGAGATAGACGAAATAGTTCAGTGGGAGCTTCTAAGGATGAAGCTAGGCCTCAAATCGCACCAGATGCGGGATTGGATTAAAAAGTATTTCGATAAACCTTGCGAGGCCCTGAAAGGCACAGAATGCGAGGAACTTGTTCGCGAACTTAACCCGGACGCCGAACTCACCTCGGCCAACTTGGCCGAAGCATTTCACAAGCGCTCGCATAAACTCCCGCGCCGCCTGCTCAAAAAAGGCGTAGGCGATGTCAATTTCTCGACCATGCTCGCGCTTTATGCTGAAGCGAAGGAAGAGAAGGATGTGAACATCGGGGCAGTTATCGGTAAGCCGGTTAAGAAAGATTATGATGAATCATTGAGCGTAGATGACATAGGTGCCATTGCGTTGGAAGCAGCAGGCATGGTATTTCCGAATGCGCCCCTTATCGTGCGCATAGCAGGAAGCTGTTCTTATACACAAGAGAATGGCATACCGGATTGGGATGTCGTTGATGATATAGATATCATATTGTATGTGCCGGATGACATGAATAGTGTCTCGGCTAATGCAAGTTTTCGAGATAAGTTGCTCGCGCTCGGGTCCCGTTACAGATTAAGAGATGAAAGCAGCTACCCGGAATACGCTTCTAATACCACACGCGAATATTTATCCTTTATCGTCAAAGGACGCCCGCGCTACCTGAATATGCATACGGAAGATTTTCACTATCTTAGAAGTATTACAGATAATGTTGTGGGATATAGTCCATTCGGTATTTACTACTCTAATGAACGAGGAGAAACCGCTTTTAACGGCTATGTCCAAGGTATAGAAAAAAGAGAATTGGAAAAAATAGCTTTTGCGAGATGCCGTTATTTGTTTGACAGCCATTATGTAGATGAAACCAGAGGCAGACCAAGGGCATTTAAACTTCTGGCGCAATTAGGTTATTTTATCGGGAATGAAGAATTGAGAAAAGAGGCTCTTCGAGTGTTCGTTTTGCACAAGGATTGCACCAGTGAGGATAGAGCGGTTGTTGAGCAAGCTTATCAAGCGTTAGTGGAAAGATTTGGAATAACTGCAGAGGCAATCGAGCAGGCCGCGGCGAAGAGGATATGGGAGGCGAAAGAGAAAAGTGAAATAATATCTCTGTCAAAAGAATGGGCTTTGGAATTAGGAAATATACTGAAAGAAAGACAGAAACAAATAGAATCAGAAGATATAGCCCCCAATGCACATACACCGAGTGATGATTTTGGTCATAATTTTCTTGTCAAAAAAATAAAAGAGCGTTTCTCGGGACATAATATCTTAAGTGAAGAAGAGGATCTCTCCGGGGAGTGGAAGGAAGATGCGCCTTATACCTGGATTCTTGATCCGCTTTGCGGCAGCAAGGAATTCAAAGCCAAGCGAACTAACTTTAGCGTAGGCATTATCTGCATAGATAATAGAACAGGAATGCAGATTGTAGGGCTCTCGTATGCGCCATGCTACGGTACGGATGCGACAACAAACTCAACTATGTTTTACGCCGGAAGCGAAGGGACTTATGTGAATGAACAAAAGAGGGTTATTCCTACGCGCCGCAGCGCATCCGGAAAAGCGATAATCGTAAAACACAGAACTTTGGGTGGGGATCCGCTTTTGCCTTACAGGGAACGACTGAAAGGAAAATTTTCTGAAATAACAACCAAGGGAGGGTCGTTAACGGTGCAAGATAGCTTCCTTGCGAAGCAGGACACGGATTGCATTATACACATGTGCAAACTGACTGATGTTCTCCCCAGAGCCTATTTAGTACAACAGGCAGGCGGCAGAGTCAGTTTTATAGATGGTACGCCCGTGTTTCCGCTACTTCCAAAGATTCTATTGCAATTTACCGGCGATGAAAGACTCCCGCCCGTTTTATACAGCCGTGCGGATATTCATGATGAAATATTAAAAGAAATTCGAGATATAGAAC
>JABMRN010000310.1 GCA_013202515.1 Candidatus Omnitrophota bacterium
GGTAAGCGGAACTGTTTTTTCGTAGGGCAAGCCCTTTTATTTGGGTAAGCTCGCTGCCGGAACCTAAGGCGTTCACCAGTTCTAAAATCGTGATTTCACCTTCACCGCGAACAATTATATCGATGTTTTTGTCTAAAAGCATATCGTCCCAATATGCGGTAGCGTGCGGACCGCCAATTATTACAGGGGTAGAGTTTTTAAAGCTCCTTACTGTCTCGGCTGAGTTTTGTATTATTTTTGCGTTTTGCGTAAAACCGCTTATGCCTACTATATCAGGCCTAAACCTTTCAAGTCTTTCGCGCAAGGTTTCGTCTTCTACCCTAAGATCTATTATGTTTACGGCAACGTTAGCCCATTTTCTAAGGGCAGATGCCAAATACATAAGACCTAAGGGTTGAGAAGCTTCAGGATTTATTGCATTGACTTTTGAGGATTGGACCAGCAGTATTTTGGTTTTTGAGGATTTTATACTGACGTTTTTATTTACCATCGACTATTTCTAGATTTATCGCTTCTTGTAGCGCTCTGCTTTTTTATATTCCAGCTCTGCCAGTTCAGGTAGGTTTTTTCTCATGTAAAGATTGGCCATGCTTCTGTGCAGGTTGTATTTATCATGATATGTATCTTCAATGCTTTTAAGCAGGGTGATAGCCTTATCTATATTACCTTCCTCGCCGTGTATATAAGCGAGATTATATGCGGCTTTTGGGGACGGCGATGGCTCTTCTAAGAGTTTCTCGTAAAGCAGCTTGGCTTTTTGTTTTTCGCCAAGCTCGCTCAATGTAAAGGCCATAGAAAAGCGGGTATCCTTATGTTTAGGGTTTATTGCCAGTGCTTCCTTGAAGCATTGTTCAGCTTTTCGGTAACCCCCTTTTTTTATAAAGACCAGACCTAATAGATAGTGACTTTCTGCGAGCCCGGAATACGATCTTATAGAATGCTCAGCATATTCTTTTGCTTTCTCTAGCATGCCTTTTTTCAAGTATAACCTGCTGAGTGCGCAAAGAACCACATAATTGTTTGGCTCTATTTTTTGCGCTTCTTCAAATTGATATATAGACTTATCAAGATCACCCTTTGCATTATACACCTTTCCTAAAACTATATGCGTGTGGGCTATGCCTGAATCGACCCGAATAGATTCTTTAAATTTTTCTATAGCTTTGTCAAACTCATTATTTCTTAAATAAGCGCTTGCAACCATATGGTGACCGGTTGCAAATGAAGTTCGCACTACGGGTAAGCGAACAAAAAGAAATGCCAGGACAATAATCGTGCAGGTCTTGGCCAGCTTTATTAATTTTCTGCTTAGCGCAAGTTTATATAATCGCCATACACAGAAGGCAGCCATAATGATCAAGAAAGGGACTACGGGAAGCCTTATTCTGCTATAGACGTAAAATATAAGGAGGCTTAAGAAATGGCTTGCTATAATCATATATATGAACAGTGTCTTGCGCCAATTTTCAAGAGACAAGAATATACCGCCTAAAGCTAGTGGGGCAATAAGTATGAATGAAAAAAGAGGAAATCCGAGCGTCCAGCCATTATGCTTAAAAAAATAGTAGTCAAAGTCATGAGGGACTTCCACCTCATTCCAGTATAGTGCAAATTTTTTCTGCATTAACCAAAAAAATCTTTTTGGCTGGCTAATGATGAAATTCAACGCTGCTTTGGCCCAATAGTTTGACATTTCTGAATATGTAGTTTCATAGCCGTAGACAGAATCCGCATGCTTTTTTCCTTCCTTGATTTGTTCTAGAGGTCCTTTGACACCTCTACCAAGGGCATTTGCTACAGAATTGGCTCCGTCTGCTTTAGGATTATTAGCTATATACAACACTCCGCCGCCAACAGCGGAAATGAGGACGAATTCATTAAGAACAATATAATTCCTTATCATAATCGGCATCAGCATCAGAAAAAAGGATATGATAAAAGCAGGAATTACCTTAAAAAGATACGTTTTTTTGTTGAAATAAGTGAAAACAATCCAAAAAATAGCAGGTATCATAAATATCATGAAATTGGGACGCGCTAAAGATCCAAGACCTAAGAAAGCGCCGGTTAATATCCAGTCGCGTAATTTATGGCTTTCCGATGCCTTTATGGCGAAAAAGCTGAAAAGTAAAAGCAATGTTATCCCCAGAGATGTGGTCAGTAGTTTCGTGTCATAGAAAATAAGCATTGAGTAAGCGCTTGCCATAAAACAGGCGATGAGGCCGACAGTTTGGTTGAACACGCGTTTGGCAATGAGGTATATCAAAAAACAGCTAAAAACACCTAAAAGTATTTGAAGCGCAAAAACAATATTGAAATTTCTGCCCAATGTCCAGTATATAAGCCCAAGGACATACTGGTAAAGAGGACCGCCTGTGTAGAACGGCCCTTCGCCGAGGAGATCACCTTTTGCGATATTTTGCGCCGTTTCATCATAAAGCAGGCTATCAAGAAAAAGGTTATTGAAAAAAGGAGACTTTTTGAACATGCTAAAGTCAGCGATTCTTAAGCACAGTGCCAATAGTAGGATCGCCAGAAGCAGCACTAATCCCAGTTGTATTTTTCTTTCGAGCCGGCCATTATTTACGCTGCCTTTTTTCATATTATCATGATAATACATCATATTTAGCTCCATTTCAACACAAATATTAATATGCAAATATCGAGATCATCGGGGCACAATACTTAATTCATGTTGACAATACTTGCCTTCAGCATTACTATATAAAATACCGGGATGCAATAGTTTATTCAAATTGGGAATGCCCGCAC
>JABMRN010000311.1 GCA_013202515.1 Candidatus Omnitrophota bacterium
ACTTTTCAGGCACACCAAGATGCACCAATGACAGATCTCGATCGAAGTCTAGCTAAGGATTTAGAAAGATTAGCTCACTACCCAGAAGTAAAGAAGCTAATGCGTCTTATCGAGGAAGAAGGAATAGCTGAAGAAGCCATGAACATGACACAATCTCAAATTCAAGAAGCTGTTCATGAACCCGTTGTTATTGAAAGCAAAGATAATCTTCGTAAATTTCTTTTGGAAATAGATCAGAAAGCGGATGGGTCCATGGATTCACTTGGACGAGGCGATGTGCATCGTGTATTCTATGTCGAAGTCAAAGATGAAGCAGAACCCACCTATTTTGCTAAACTCAGACTTTTCGAGCGAAGGGTAGGCAGGGAATATAAATTTGCCAATATGAGCGTTCATTTAGTGAGTGATAAGGAAGAGCTTGCTAGAGAGCTTGAAAATGCCAAGGCAGATTTCGACAATCCGGACGTGGAAGTTTACGGTGTATCCTTTATTCAGAATCCGGAGATGATGAAGATGATGAGGTCATTTGCAAAAAAATATGAAAAGAAAAATAAAAGAGGAATGTTGCATATAAAAACTGTTTATCCGGATAACGGACATTTTCATATGACAGGCCTTTTATCGATGGGCATGAGAATGATTGATTACTCGTTTTTAAATCCTACCGAAGAAAACAAGCAGTTTCTTATAGATTTAATTAATGGATATACCCAGTCGAGGTATATTGATGCTAAAAATTTAGAGCTTTTGTTGAAGGGAATTCTGATGTTTTATCTGCCGGAGATCAGGCCGAAGGCCGGTGTTGACCTTAAAGAATTCCACAAACGTGACCGAGAACTCGCAATACGCCTGTAAGCGTTTTTAAGCTATTTACCATCTTACGGTCCGGGTCCGTGGAAATCCACGGACCCGGACCGTGTCAATTCACCCCTTGACACGAATATCAAATAATGATACATTTAGTAATATTATATCAATGACATAGGAGGATAAGCATGCACAAAAAGTCTATACGGGATCTCAATATAAGAGGAAAAAGGGTTCTCATGAGGGTGGATTTTAATGTGCCACTGGATGAGAAGCAGCGCATTACAGACGACACTCGCATTAAGGCGGCCCTTCCAAGCATAAAATACGCCCTTAAATACGACGCGAAGTTAATACTTATGAGTCACCTTGGGCGGCCGAAGGGAGAGGTTAAGAAAGAATTGAGTCTCGCCCCTAGCGCAGTAAGGCTTTCAAAGCTTCTCGGAAAAGAAGTAAAGATGATGAAAGACTGTATCGGCGAAGAGGTAAAAGAAGCAGTTAAAGGCATGAAAGACGGTGACGTCATACTTCTTGAGAATTTGAGATTCCATAAGGAAGAAACAAAAAATGACGAAAACTTCGCTAAAGAGCTAGCATCCTTGGGAGATGTTTTTGTAAACGATGCATTCGGTACTTGCCATAGGGCACATGCCTCGACAGTCGGTGTTACCAAATTCCTGCCAAGCGCATGCGGCTTTCTTGTTGAAAAAGAAATAGACTATTTCGATAAACTCATAAAGAATCCAGATAAACCATTTGCTTTAATTCTTGGCGGGGCAAAAGTCTCCGATAAAATCAAGGTTATCGAAAACATGCTTCATAAGATAGACTTTCTTTTGATAGGTGGTGCTATGGCATACACCTTTTTAAAATCACGAATGAAGTCAATCGGAAATTCAAAGGTAGAATTAGACAAAGTAGGGTTGGCTGATGATATCTTCAAAAAGGCCAGGGAAAATAACGTCAGTATTTTTCTACCGGAAGACAACGTAATAGCCCAGGAAATAAGTGCAAAAACTAAAGTACAAATAGTTGGTGAGAATATCCCGGACGGTTGGATAGGCCTTGATATCGGACCTAAAACCACAAAAAAATACTGTTCTGTCTTGAAAGACGCTAAAACTATATGCTGGAACGGCCCAGTGGGATATTTTGAGTTGAAGCCTTTTAGAAAAGGAACAACAGAGATTGCAAAGTTCATTTCAAAGCTCAAGGCAACCACTGTAATAGGCGGTGGAGACACAGCTGCAGCGATAAATGAACTAGGCTTGGGCAAGAAAATGAGCCATATCTCTACCGGTGGAGGAGCATCGCTTGAATATCTTGAGGGAATAGAACTTCCCGGAATAGTAGCTTTAAACGATAAATGGAGCTAATAATGCGAATACCTATCATTGCAGGCAACTGGAAGATGCACAAAACAGTAGATGAATCCATTGAGCTTACAAATGCCATAAAGCGTAGCATTTATGAAATTGAGGATGTTGAAACAGTTCTTTGCCCGCCTTTTACCAGCCTAAGCGATGTAAATGAAATGATTATGGATACAAATATCAAGTTGGGCGCTCAGAATTGCTATTGGTTAAATGAGGGTGCTTACACCGGAGAGATTGCGCCTAAGATGTTAAAAAGTGTAGGATGTGCTTATGTTATTATAGGCCATTCCGAAAGACGTGCGATGTTTGGCGAAACAAACGAAACCGTTAATAAGAAGATAGTGGCTGCGCTTAAAGAAGGTTTAAAGCCCATCATGTGCGTAGGAGAAAAACTAAAAGAGCGCGAAGCAAACAAAACATTTGATGTTATTAAAGATCACGTGGAGGGAGGCCTTAAGGGTATTGCCGGGGAAGATATGAAGAATATAGTTATTGCCTATGAGCCGGTTTGGGCAATAGGAACAGGCAAAATTGCAACCCCGAAACAGGCAGAAGAGGTCCATAAATTCATCAGAGAGCTGATCTTAAAGATGTATGATAAATCTGTAGCAGAAGCATTAAGAATACAGTATGGCGGAAGCGTAAAGCCCGATAATGTAGAGGGCATAATGAAAGAGGCGGATGTAGACGGTGCCCTCGTTGGAGGCGCCAGCCTTAAAGCAGATTCATTTGCGGATTTGATTAAGAAAACAAACGCTCTAGGAAAGGGATAAATATATGTTCTACAGTTTAGTAATAGCAGTTCATGTAATTGCTTGTGTAATCTTGATTGCGGTTATATTGTTACAGGCGGGCCGGGGCGGAGGCTTAAGCGAGGCTTTCGGCGGTGGCGGCTCACCTATGCAGACTATATTTGGTACGAAGACAAACGTTTTTTTGGCGAGAGCGACAGCAACAGCCGCTATCCTCTATCTGATAACATGCCTCTTGCTGGGTGTCATGACTGCGAAAAGGGGTAAATCTCTTTTGCGTTTACAGAGAAAGGCGTTGCCTCAGTCTCAACGGTTGCCTGTGACAAAACCTCTGAAGGAAGCCAAAGAGGAAAAGACCCTTGATGAAGCAAAGAAAGGCCTTCCGGAAGCAAAACCGGAGGCTGTACCTACAAAATAATAAGAAGAAATTAACAATACCGCTACATAGCGCCCCATTAGGAATCTTATTTCTAATGGGGTTTTTTCTTTTATCAGCTGTATTTTTTTTGAATACTGCATTCTCGGATGAGGACCGTCCGGATTTTGGAGGTATGTTTGTTACTGCAGGAATAGGCGATGCACGTACCCTCGTTCCCATTTTGGCTTCTGATTCTGCATCCGGGGAAATCGTAGGGATGATCTTTAACGGCTTGGTAAAATACGACAAAGATATTAAGCTAACAGGAGATTTAGCATCTTCATGGGAAATTCAAAATGACGGGCTTACCATAATTTTTCATTTAAGAAAAAACGTAAAGTGGCATGACGGCTTGCCCTTTACTGCCGAAGATGTAAAATTCACCTATGAAAAGCTTATTGATCCAAATGTTCCCACCCCTTATAGCGGTGATTTTAAAAAGATTAAGTCCCTTGAAATCATAGATTCCCATACTGTTAAAGTAACCTACATTGAACCGTTTTCACCCGGTCTTTCAAGTTGGGGTATGGCGGTTATGCCAAAGCATCTTTTAGCTGGTGAAAATCTCCTACTGACTAAATTTTCAAGGCATCCTATCGGAACAGGCCCTTATAATTTCAAGAGATGGAAGACGGGCCAACGCATAGACCTTGTTTCAAACCACGAATATTTTGAACACCGTCCTTACATAGACAGATACATATACAAGATCATTCCCGATATATCGACCATGTTTCTTGAATTGCAAACCAAGACAATAGATTCGATGGGGTTGTCTCCCTTGCAGTATAAGAGGCTTACCGATACGCCGCATTTTAAAAAAAATTACAATAAATACAAATACCCCTCCTTCGGCTATACCTACATGGCTTACAATCATGAAAACGAGTTATTCAAAGATATAAGGGTAAGGCAGGCGATAAATTATGCCGTTGACAAACAAGAAATAATAGATGGTGTGCTATTGGGTTATGGAAAAATTTGTACAGGCCCTTTTATCCCTGAGTCCTGGGCCTATAACGAAAATGTTAGGCCTTTTCCTTTTGATACAAATAAGGCTAAGAGGCTTCTTAAAGAGGCAGGCTGGTCAGATACTGACGGTAATGGCTACATTGACAAAAAAGGCAAAGATTTTGCATTTACCATACTTACTAATCAGGGAAACGATCTTAGAATAAAAACAGCAGAAATTATTCAAAGACGCCTTAAGGGCGTCGGTATAAAGGTAGAGATACGGGTTCTTGAATGGGCTGTTTTTCTAAATGAATTTGTTAATAAAAAAAGATTCGAAGCTATAATTCTTGGCTGGGGCCTCTCACGAGATCCTGATTGTTACGATATATGGCATTCTTCAAAGACAAAACCAGGTGAATTTAACTTCATAGGCTATTCAAATCCCGATTGTGACAAATTATTAGAAGAGGGAAGGCGCACTTTTGATATTGAAAAAAGAAAAGAGATTTATCATCGTATTCAGGAAATACTTTATGAGGAACAGCCGTATTTGTTTCTTTATGTACCGGACGCACTGGTTTCGATGAGTAACCGTTTTAAGGGCATAAAGCCAGAGCCCATAGGCCTTGGTTATAATTTTATTGATTGGTATGTCCCGAAGGCCGAACAAAGATATAAAAGCAAGTAAAGGAAGCGCATGCTTCGCTACATCACAAAACGTATTCTCCAACTGATACCTGTTCTGATAGGCATTACGATTATTTCTTTTATCGTTATACATCTTGCCCCTGGAAAACCCACAGACATGGCCTCACAACTTAATCCAAAGGTATCTCAAGAAGCCAGGGAGCAGCTTGAAAAAATATACGGCCTTGATAAACCGATTTATATTCAATATATATCATGGATTAAAAAAGTTGCGACATTTGATTTCGGGAGATCATTTGTAGATGGAAGGCCCGCAATAAAAAAAATCCTAGAACGGATGCCCATAACGGTTTTAATAAATGTTTTAAGCATAATACTTATCTTTTTTGTGGCTATACCCCTGGGTATAAAAAGCGCAGTAAGGCGCGGTTCTGTGTTTGATAAGACTTCTACGGTGTTTGTATTTATTATGTTTGCCGCCCCAGGGTTTTGGTTAGCACTTCTTCTAATGTCTTTCTTTGGTGTTAAGCTGGGTTGGGTGCCGGTTTCCGGGATTGCCTCTTTGGATTTTGAAAACTTCAGCATCCTTGGAAAAATTCTAAATGTCGGACACCATCTTATTCTGCCTGTTCTTGTGGCAAGCCTTGGGAGTCTTGCGGGTATTTCAAGATACATGAGACAGAGCATGCTTAATGTGATTCATCAGGATTATATAAGAACAGCTTGGGCAAAGGGTCTCGGTGAAAAAGATATTTTGTATAAACATGCTTTAAAGAATGCCCTTCTTCCCATTATAACGATTATAGGTCTTTCTATTCCGGGGCTTTTAAGCGGAAGCGTTATTTTTGAAACTGTTTTTAACATACCTGGCATGGGCAGGCTCATGGTTGAGGCGGTATTTTCAAGGGACTATAACGTGGTGATGTGCGGTTTGGTGATAAGCGCACTACTTACGTTATTGGGTAACTTGATAGCAGACGTGGCATATTCATATGCAGATCCAAGGATTAGGTACGGACGATGAATAGACTGACATTGTTTGGGGCAGGGATAATATTAATTTTGGCATTAGTGGCAATTTTTGCACCGTTTGTAGCACCATACGATCCAGGGGCAATTGATGTTGAGGATGCGCTTCTTCGGCCTCAAGCAAGCCACCTTTTCGGTACAGATTTACTTGGCAGGGATATCTTTTCGAGGATGGTGTATGCTTCTAGAATTGCCCTTTCAATTGGAATTATAGCGGTCGGCATTGCCACTTTGCTAGGGATCATGCTTGGTTCGATTGCAGGCTATTTTGGAGGTAAGATTGATTCAGTAATAATGAGATTTACGGATATCATGCTTTGTTTTCCGAGTTTCTTTCTTATGTTATCGGTGGTAGCTATTGTGGGGCCAAGTATTTTTAATATTATGATTATAATTGGTCTGACGTCCTGGATGGGTGTTGCACGTCTTTTAAGGGCCGAGGTATTATCGCTTAAGACAAGGGAATTTGTTCTTGCCTCCCGTGCTTTAGGGGCAGGAGATTTTTATATAATAGTACGCCATCTGATCCCAAATGGCATAGGGCCTGTATTGGTAAGTTTTGTTTTTGGTATAGCGGGCGCAATTCTTACTGAGGCCGGTTTAAGTTTTCTTGGACTTGGTGTTCAGCCACCACACCCCAGCTGGGGAAATATCCTTATGGAAGGCAAGGCAGTAATGGGAGTAGGATGGTGGGTTATTGTTTTTCCCGGAATTGCAATTTTAGTTACGGTTCTTGCATTTAATTTGTTAGGAGAGGGTGTTAGAGATGCGCTCAATCCGCGGCTTAGGAGGCGATAGATTGTGAGCTTAATAGAAGTCCAAAATCTTAAGGTATCTTTCCACGACAGAAAGCATGTTACGAATGCTGTCGACGGAATCTCCTTTTCTGTAGATAAAAATGAAGTAGTCGGTTTGGTCGGAGAATCAGGAAGCGGTAAAACACTTACCGGATATTCCATTTTAGGAATAACCCCCAAAGAAGCTAATGCGTCCGGCAGCATAAAATTTGAGGGAAAAGAAATATTAGGCCTTTCTGATAAAGAAATGCTTAATATAAGGGGAAGACAAATCAGCATAGTTTTTCAGGAGCCTTTCACCTCGCTCAATCCTGTGTTCACTGTAGGCTATCAGGTCGAGGAAATGATAAGGATCCACAAAAATATTTCAAAGAAAAAAGCGCGTAGCGAAGTTCTTACTCTTTTGGATAAAGTAAGAATAAGAGATCCTCATAATGTTTATTATGATTATCCCCACCGGCTTTCCGGCGGTGAAAGACAAAGAGCAATGATTGCTATGGCAATTGCCCTTAGCCCTAAACTTTTAATTGCAGATGAGCCTACTACTGCATTAGATGTTACAATCCAGTCCGAGATCTTGAAATTATTGAGTGATCTAAAAAAAGAAATGAATCTGTCAGTTCTTTTTATTACACATGATTTTGGTATCATAAATGAAATGGCAGATAGGGTTCTCGTCATGAAGGATGGTCGCATAGTTGAGCGGGGGGATAAGAATACTGTTTTGACTAGACCAAAGCACGAATATACAAAAAGTTTAATCGATGCAGTACCAAAAATAGGGCTTAGCACCAAGCCCATAACCACAACTAGAGAAATATTTCTTGAGATAAAGAATTTGAATAAGACCTATAGAAGCGAGAGAGGAATTTTCAGGAAAGAACATTCCGAAATAAATGCAGTAAAAGATGTAAGTATAAGAATAGAAAAAGGTACGACGCTAGGGTTGGTAGGCGAATCGGGATGCGGAAAAAGCACCTTAGGAAGGCTCATTCTAGGATTGGATGAGGCAGATTCTGGAGATGTTTTCATACAAGGTAAACTCCAGAAGTATTATACCCGTGACATTAGAAAAATGCTTCAGATAGTATTCCAGGATCCATATAGCTCACTTGATCCTAAGATGCGTATGGGGGATATTGTTTTAGAGGGTGCAGGAATTCTGGGTATTGCGAGCGATTCATTGCTTAAAGACGTATTAAATAAGGCTCAGTTAGATTATGGTGATAGATGCAAATACCCCCATCAGTTTTCAGGGGGTCAGCGCCAGCGAATAGCCATTGCCAGGGCCCTTGCCGTTAATCCCCAATTCATAGTTCTGGATGAACCCGTATCAAGCCTCGATGTCCTGATACAAAAGGACATTCTAGACCTTCTAAAGGCGCTAAAAAGACAGATGGGATTGACGTATCTCTTTATTTCACATGATCTTAGGGTTGTTGAGTTGATGTCGGATGAGGTCTGTGTTATGCGAGGCGGGGAGATCGTTGAAAGGGGTTCGACAGAGAAGATATACCGCCACCCCGAAAACCCCTATACGAAAGAACTTTTAGCAAGCATTCCGAGCATATCTGCATAATTCCCTTGAATTCTAATCCATTCTGTCTTATAATATTACTAATATGGTGACAACACAATTTGATTTGAGGAAAATTATACGAAAGGTTATCGGAGACAGGCTTCTGGTCCTCGCCTCCAATAGAGAACCTTATATACATGTTTATAAGGAAGGAAAGATAAGCTATATAAGGCCTGTGGGAGGAGCGGTTACAGCGCTTGACCCGGTAATGAGGGCCTGCGGAGGGATTTGGGTTGCCTCAGGTACGGGTGCTGCAGATAAAAAGGTGGTCAATAGAAAGGACGAAGTTCGCGTTCCGCCCGAAAAGCCAAGGTATCTTCTTAAAAGGATATGGCTCTCAAAGGAAGAGGAAAACGGTTATTATTTCGGTTTTTCAAATCGGGCGATATGGCCCTTGTGCCACATTACCTACACAAGGCCGGTGTTCGATGAATCTGATTGGCAATATTATAAACAGGTTAATCAGAAATTTGCCGATGCTATTATTAAGGAAATTGGAAACAAAAGTGCCTTCGTATGGATACAGGACTACCATCTTGCGCTTCTTGCAAAATATCTAAAAGAAAAAAACCCCAATATAAAAACAGCACATTTTTGGCATATACCATGGCCCAATCCTGAGGCTTTTAGAATATGCCCTAAGAAAAAAGAAATTCTTCAAGGTCTCCTAGCAAATGATCTTTTGGGATTCCATATAAGGTATTACTGCAATAATTTCATGGAAAACGTAAATCTGGAGTTAGAGGCAAGGGTTGACAATGAAAGAACATCAGTCGTTTATAAAGGGCATGAGACACTTGTAAGAAGTTTTCCTATAAGCGTTGATTTCGAAGAACTTTCAAAACTTTCTAATTCAAAAAAGGTAAAGCAGGAACTAGTAAAGCTGGAAGAGGAATTTAGGTTGAACAAGATAGAGCATGTTATTATGGGTCTTGACAGAATTGATTATACCAAAGGAATTCCCGAAAAGATCAAGGCAATCGATAGATTCTTTGAAAAATATCCCCAGTATAAAGAGCGCGTTGTATTTATACAAAAAGGCGCACTTTCAAGAATTCATATAGAGACATATAAGAATCTAAACGATGAGATAAACGACTTAGTAGAAGAGGTGAACTGGAGACATTCTACGGATGGTTGGGCACCGATAATTTTTGCCAGGAGGCATTTCTCACGCGAAGAAATATCCGCATTCTATAAAATAGCCGATGTTTGCCTGGTGAGTCCTTTACATGACGGAATGAATCTGGTAGCAAAAGAATATGTTGCCACTAAGAACGACCTAAATGGCGTACTTGTATTGGGTCAGTTTACAGGCGCCGCAAGAGAACTTGAAGACGTAGTAGCGGTTAATCCTTATGACGCTAATAATTTTGCGGACCAAATCAAAAAGGCCATCGAAATGAAGCCGGAGAAGAAAAAAAAGATGATGGCTAATTTACGAAGAGTCGTAGCGGAAAACAATATTTATAAATGGGCGTTAAAATTCATCTCAGAATTACAGAAGATTTAAGAAAAAGAATAAGAAAAGCACATTTTATTCTTTTTTTCCTCGATTATGATGGCACGCTTGTCCCCATTCGAAAAGCACCACACCTAGCCGTTCTTAAAAAATCAACCCGTAATTTACTAAAAACACTTTCCTCGAAAAAATGGTCAAGGATTTTCATTGTGAGCGGCCGCACGCTTCGTAACGTAAGACGCCTGGTTAATCTTAAGCCCTTAAGTTACGTAGGTAACCACGGATTTGAGCTTGATGATCCCCGCCTTGTATTTATTAATAAAAAAGCCGAAGCGTCAAAAAAATACATTGCCCGCATTTACAGCGCTTTAAAAAAATCCCTTAAGATAAAAGGCGTCAT
>JABMRN010000312.1 GCA_013202515.1 Candidatus Omnitrophota bacterium
GCTGAATACTTATCGTGTTCAGCTACGGCGGACAAGTCTGACTCATAACACGCCCACACATAATCTCGTAACCCATTGTAAATAAACGTATTACGTTTAACCATAATAAGTTACGAGATTTTTTGTTTATATCAGCTTTGATGTATTTTGATCTATTTTGACGTATTATAGTGATAAAATAGTGAGAAGACTCGTTTCTCCCGCCTAAAAAAGCTCTATTTCTGTTACAAAACTATTACACGAGCTTTTACAATCCTGTGACAACTCATTCCCTCAAATATGATATAGTATTATACGAGATTGGCTTATATACTAAAGTAAGCCTATAGTAATGCGGAGTTGCATATGGCGCTAGCCACAATTCGTCAAAATATAATAGTCAGATTAATAGCTGCAACCTTGGTTCTAGCGCTATGCTGTGAAAATGCGGCCTCGGCGAACCCGGACATTGTCCAGAATAAATCATTTTCTAACACCTTACAAATTCCATCCAGATTTAGCCTCCTTGCCAACCCTGAGCAGGCCTATAGACTCATCCTCGAATGCAAGCTCCTGGAATACATCCGCGCTTTCGATTGTTCACCCGAAGAAATCAATAGACGATTTCATCCAATTCTGAATAACGGCGTAGAGCTAGATTATCGTTTTGACAAGGCGGTATATGATGAGGGCTCCGAAACAACAGTTGTTCCTACTACTATTTCATATGATCCATATCGCTGGAGTTATGAGATAGTTATTGCAGCGGATAAAACTATTTTGGATATTCGCCTAACCGCTCCTTTGCCAAGAACTGCTCCTGAAACCAGCAATAATGGCTCAGTTACACAAATCATTAAAGATAAATACAATATCGGCCATATAAAATCGGTAAAAAAGGAGAAGACAAAGACAGGGCGCGAGATCTATATTATAGATTCAGTCCAGGGAAAGTTTTTGTTTACTACGATATGGGAAGGTTATCCTCCGGAACAAATTGATTTGATGAAGGCCCTTATAGACCACTTAGTGAATAGTGGGTTCGGAGAGGAATATTTCGCTCCCGAAATACTAGTAAGTCGAAACAATAAAAACTACGTATCTTTTAATAACAGATATTACTATTTGCGAAGATACACAGAAAGCGGCACTGCACTCGATATAAGCGCCCCAACAAGCTTCTATACAGAAATCAACATAAGGCAGCTTAAATCTGCTGCTAGAATGCTCGCCCATTATCACAAAGCGATAGAAGATTTTTGGATACAGAACCATGAGAGGTTCGCCACTATTAGAGCTTTGACAAAAAGGGCGACCCCGCTTAGACAGAAATTGGAGAGCTTGATAAGTGGCGGAGAAAAAGATGAACTGATTCTTGAAATAGACAGAGAAGATATTGCCGGAAAGATTGATAGGCTAAAGGCAAGCTTTAGAGATCTCTATCACAGATTACCTAAAATATCCATTCACGGCGATTTTCAGCCAATGAATATCCTTTTCAAAGGTGATGAGGCTGTGGGTATTTTAGATTTCGAACATGTGAAGAACGATGTAAGGCTCGTGGACTTTATAGCAGGCATACTAGAACTCGAAAAGGGAAGAGATCCGAAAATCGATGAAGACAGAATAAAAATATTCCTGGATGAATACATAAAACACAATACTTTGTCCGTGGAAGAATTTGAGTCGATATCAGTTATGTTAAAGCTGAATTATCTTAACAGGGTTTCCGCAGCTGTTACCGACTATCATGAGAAACTGAAAGAATCAAAAGAATATCGGGATTATATACAAGCTTGTTTGTTGCATATAAAATCCATAGATAAATTTGACTGGGGCGGACTTATACGGTCTGTAAAGGTCAGGTATATTCTGTCTTACGCTGACTGGAACGAACAAGTAGATTTCTTGAAAAAGGAATTTAAAAACAAAGATGCTCTCGAGGCACTTAAGAGCGTTATAGCCGTTATGATGAGTTCGACCTATATATCAGGCGAGGTCAAAGTTCTAACAAGGGCTGAGAAAATGCGATTTTTTAGCAAGGCTATTTCTCTGGCAATCAGGGGTCAAGAAGGAAAAGCGAGAGAAGAATTCTTGAGAAGACTTGATTTGGAATTACTGGAAAAACCTGAACGATTTGAGCCGGAAGCCATTCTTTTATGCAGATCATTTTTAAATATCGCTATGGCAAAGGTAGGGAAGGGCACCAAAGTTTCTACTGTTATATCATGCGAGGGTGAGCAGGATGCTATAAGGATAAGAGATGGCGGTAGTGTAAATGGGGAAAATGATTATATAGGCGATGACGATTTCTTTAGAACAAGAATAGAGCAGATTAAGGATCTTTACGCAGTAAATGAAAATTTTAATTGGGAATTAATACTGATAGGGGATGGAGACGACAGAAGGCATAACGACACGACAAAGCAGGAGAAAACGATAGACATAGCAAGAAAGATCGCCGAAGATGAATATGGCGATCTTTATAAAGAAGGTAAAATCCGCATACTGGAGCTTTCAGACAGACAGAAAAAAGAAATTAACAGTCAGAAGGGAGGAGCCATATGCCTGGGTATGAGGAATGCGCTGAATAACGGCGCCGATTATGTTTTTTTTATTAATGCCATTTCCGCCTATCACGCAAGCCAGGAGGGTCTTTTACTACAAGAGCTTCTGTATGGTGCAGATATGGCCATTGCCTCCAGGAAAACGGAGGGCGCTATTAGCAAAAGGTCATGGCTGAGAGAGATAAAAAGCGTTGTATATAACAAATATCTAAGAATAGCGTTACCCTGGACCCGAGGTTTTTCAGACACGCAGGCAGGATTTAAAGCATTTAGAAGAGAGAGTCTTGAGACCGTCCTTCCTGTAAGCCAAAGCGGAGATTTCGATAAAAATTTTGATTATGGCCTGTCATTTGATACAGACCTCATATCAAGATACAGAATATTAAATAAGGGTATTATCCAAGTCCCGGTTGTTCGCATATCCTTCCCAAAACGTATAAGCAGAGCAGATTCACCTCTAAAAATAATAAAGATGGTTTGGGGAATATTGAAACAGCGTTTTATATTTTTAAAAAAATTCAAGAAATGGATTGAAGAAAAAAGAGCCCAAAATGGCGAAGATTACTTTGATATTAAAGACACCGACAAAGAAACCTATAGCTATAGAATATTCCCGGAAGAAAACACGATTCGCATTGAAGGCATTTCTCTGCACCAAGGAAAAAGAAGCGTTGTTATAATAAGAAAAAACGACCGACACACAAATAATTACATATCAAAATCTGTTCCTGTAACTCTGGAACCTGCTATACACGATATCGTAGGCTATTCTGCCCTTGAGCTTGGCAAATCAGAGGTGTCAACCATGGAGCATCTGGCCTCCGCCATAAAGGCAACCGGCTTAACTGGACTTGACATATGCCTCTACGGGGCTGGTTTCCCTATACTAAACGGGGACGCTTTGGGGTGGATTAATATATTTGAAGAGGCTGGGTGGGTTAATAATCCAAGTAGCATGCATAGAAGCTCATATCGCATTCAAAACCCCATAATATTATTAAGAAAACGCAACGTATTACGCGCCTTAAGATATGCATTTAGAAAATTCCGTCGCTCCGGAAACTTGATAAAATTCATAGTTTATACTTTCAGGATATTTTTCCCAAAAGCAGGATATGATGTTTCCCCGGTCAAGAACATTGTCCTTCCTCTAGAAAATGGCAGCATTTACCCCGAATATATTTTTGTTTTAACCTTGCCCAACATTTCCAATGATTCCAGAAGCGCAAACTTTCGATACGAGGGATACGAGTCATATAAGCAATCGGCGGGAAAATCTAAAACATTTATACCGGTACCTGTCTGGGAAAGGCAGCAGGAAGGTATGTTTAAGGGGGCGCTTCCGGGCAGGAATATTCATACATTATTTACCCATAAAAAAGACAGACGTAATAGGTGGACGGCTGAACTCCACCAACCGAATGAACCTGCCATGCACAAGATCATGGACATGATAGGTGACGTGTACTTAACAGAGTCGGAGATGGGGGAACGGCTGGATGTAAAAGGCCTCTTCGTAGGTGTAGGCAGCGGTCATAGGGACAATATCGAAATAGGTTCAATGATCAAAAAATCTGTCGATAGAGCAAAAAAAGGCACAGGAATGCCTTTAATGGCAAACATAACTCCTTACGGAACGCTTGAGTATTTAGACTATGACGCAAAGTTCGTGCTGAAGGAGCTTAAGCGATTGCATAAAAAAGGTTATATCGAAGACCACCTTTACAGTAAGATAAAAACAAGGCTCGAAGCCACCCACAACACCCCGCTACCTCTTAAATTGAGCTTGCCGGAATTAATTATTTTTGTTTTTAGCAAGCTCTCGCATGCTTTAAATGGTGTTTTTGGTATTCCCGTACGATTAAATCAAGAACGTGCAGATCACATAAAGAATGAATTAGAAGCCGCCGGAGCCGGAAAAGTAATGTTTTTTGACAAAACGTCTGCGCGAAAAGGATTAAGCGTGACTACGCCGGATAAGACCGTTTATATAAA
>JABMRN010000313.1 GCA_013202515.1 Candidatus Omnitrophota bacterium
ACCGGACATTCTCTGCTCTTTCTTTCAACGATTGCGGTTCTACCCCTAATTCTTTTTCTAATTCTTTTATTGCTTTTTTTGTTATTATCGCTGGGACGAAAGCCATGAGACCCGGAACATGCGATTTAAATTGTTCGTGAATGACTATCTCTTGCCAGCTGGCAGGGGATAGTTTTCTAAGTATACTCAAGGCAAGTTCATCGTGGCCAATGTCGTGTATAAACGCTTTTAGAATGGCTTTTAAAATTCCTATTTCGGGATTTTTCTTTCGGATGGCTATTGTGGAAGCTATAACAGATGTTGCTGTCCTTCTAAAGCTGGTAACAGCAAACATAAGTGTTATGATAGCAATGATAGGTGCTGCGAACAAAGATGCTTGACTAAAATATTCCAGATTTAAAACCATAAAATAACTAAATCCTAAAAATGCTCCTGAAAATAGCGCTGTCCAGTCCAGGCCTCCTCCGAGCCCCAGAAGCGACCACCATGAAACCGGCCTGAAGGCGTGTTTACCCTCTTCCAAAAGACCGGTTATTATTTTTCCCGGAGGGGTCTTTTTCCACTTTAACTTTATATTTTCGTCTGTAGCAATTCCAACATTTGGATTTTCCGGTTTAAATTTAAAAAATGTATTCATTGTATCAATGTCACTAACCATACCTAAGGATTCCTCTGTCGCCACAAAAAGTGCACTCTTTGCCATGTGAAGCGTAACCGATGCCGTTGACCAGTCTGAGGGAGACTGCAATGCCCTTAATACAGCAAGCTGTTTATGTGCCGCACATGCCATGAATAACTGCAGAGGATATGTGCCGTCAGGAAGAACAAGTGATCCCCTGTCAAGCATCTCCTTGGTACCTTGAGTTGTTGATTCGAGGGGAACGTTCATGAATTGTTCCAAGAGATAATTCAGCTCATCCACAAAATGCTGCATATCCCTGAAATGATATTCTGAGCTCTTTGTATAACTAAGAAGTTCTTCCTCCGTGGAAAGTTGAATAGCAAGAATAAACTCATCAAGATCATAAAGCGACTTGTCTGACATGAATTTAAGGAAAAAAGGATGAAATTTTCTTGGAATAAAATGTCCGGCGTTCTGTACCTGTATAATAAAAGAAATAAACGACGCATGGTCGTCTCTCAATATGCCCATTTGTGAAAACATGCGTGGTATTTTTACAGCTTCCGGTATATTCCAAAGTCCGTATTGAACTAGATCTTTTCCATCAGCCAAGAGGGCCGTTTTTACCTCTCCGGACTTGTAGAACTCAAGCGTAACCTTATGGATTTCCCTTTTTAACCTTTTATAAACTTCGTTAAAAGCATCGTGCGAATTAGAACCTATCCCGTGTAATTGCCAGAGCTGAGCAAACTCTTTAACGCAAAAATATTTTAGAAGCAACATGCGAAATGCTGCTGCCGAATCAAACCAATCAAGATCTGTCCTGCCGGGAGGGGCAATAAAAAAGCCTTTCTTGAGGTCTCCCCCCATTAAATTCTCAATCATCATGAATAATTGCTCAGATTCGTATGAAGACAGGGTTGTGACCTTCTCCGCCTCTTCCTCACTAAAACCCATCCTCTTCAGATAGTCCGTAAAGTAATAATTGTCGAGCGTGCAAATCCTTAGGATCTTTTCCGGGTCTATTTGAGCCCCGTATATAGCTGAAATCATTTCCCCCATGCCCAGAAGTTTCCGGACTGCCTCTGTTGTGCCGCCTGTCGCAAGCCCTATGGTATATTTATAGTCGGCTTCCTGCATTATATGACTTAATATATCACCGCTTGCATATGTCATGATGTTATCATCTTCCGCCATTACCCGTTTCTGTCCTGCCATTTTCGCGATCAATCTTATATCCTCTTCGCCAAATAGCCTGCCGGGTTTTTTCGGGGCAAGTATCGGACCTACGCTGTGCCTGCCGTGTTTAGGCGCACGAGAGGGCAGTATTTCCTTAACATCCGGATGGATCCTGCCATCATGTGCGATAATACTCGGCCATTTGCGCCGGTAATCTATGGCCTCAAGCACGTCTCTTGTGTCAATATCATCCGTACCCAAACCTCTGATGCTTTCCATGGCTTCGGGTGTAAAAAGATCGAGTAAGTTACTGAACTCCTGCGGCTTCAGCCGCGCAGCAGATAGGGCTTGCCTTCTTCCTTCAGGTAAAGATTCATATTCGGACTTATAAGCCCTTTTCCAGAATTCCTTTTTGGCCGCCAGTTTTTCCCCTTCCAACGAACGTAGTGCGAGCGCAGCGGTTAGCGCCAGGTTTTCAACACTGCCGCATGAAAAGAATTGATTCACCGCCAGCTCATATCCTCCGGCTTTTATGAGTTCTTCGTAAGGCTCCTTTTTGCTTGTAAGAACGGCAATATACGGACGCTCCTTTGACTCTTCAAATTTAGGTGCTATCACAAGATAGGAAAGCCCTTTTTCTTCCATAATCTCGCCAAGGCCTTTTGTATGAAAACCACCCGTTACCAATGCAGCTACGTCGCGTCCTTCATTCCTCATGCGTGTCACGGTATTTTTTATCATCGCGGTGTTTCTTTTCTGAACCGTATCGTAAAAATCCAGCGCTCGGTTTACTCTACTCATTATATAGTCAAGATCATAGTTATCTTGCGGAGCCATTCCGTACCGCATGTAATTTTTATCTATAAACTGCGCGAAATCCGCGGCACTAAAAGCATCTCTATGCTTAGTTAAATAATCTATCTCTCGGTTATTTAGTTTGATATTAAATAATCCCTTTAGGATCTCTGCCCTAGTCTCAAGATCATATAGCTGCTTCTCGTTTTTAGCAGTGAAAAGCACCTTTCTAACTTCAGCCTCAAGGTTATCTACTTCAGCGTAAAGAGCGAATATATCAGTATCCTCGTAGAGTGATATGTACCGAGCAAAATTTATGAGGTTCGGATACGGCACGGGGTCTATTTGCTGGCCTTCGGCAATGCTGATAAGATAACTATGGAAGCGGCCCGCTGATATTCTGCCTTCCCTGAAGGAAAGTGATCTTTTGACTATCTCCTCCAGCTTCTCTCTTGATACCCTTTCCCCCAATTCGTTTATCAATGCCTCTCTTTCGGCAGTTGCTTTTTTGAAATTTATTTTCCTCTCCAGCTCCATAGAAAACAGAATCTTCGCTATATTTGTGTATTCACCGGTACTGATTTTAAGCCTCTCGGTCAGCTTTGATATATACGTCCAATATTCTGAAAAACTCATGGCCCCTTCTTTGTGAGAAGCCGATTTCCGGATGAATTCCTCAAGTTCTTTCTTATATATTTTCTTTCCCAGTCTTCCGAGCACGCTTAAGAGCGCTTCGGTATTTTGGATACAACGCGCACTGTCCTCAATTATGCTTTTAAAAGACTCGACATTTTTTCTGTACAAGGCGTTATCCTCTATGCCGTAAAGGGCAATGTCATTATCTGATACAATGGAGAAAAACTCACCCGCAGACATTCTGCCTTTTTCCATGAGGTAATCAGCGGTCTCTTTTCTTATTTCCTTATCGGGAAATGTTTTTAAAACAGATGTGTCTATGTAGCCTTCGGAACCTTCAACGGCTATTAAATTTAGGTTATAGTTCGTTACCAAATCTTTTAGGAGTTCAACAATGGAATACTGTGCGGAAAGCGAAGCATGGGCATCTTTTATGTTTATTACTGTTTCGCCGAGTGCGCCCTGAAAAGCGGTCTCTATCTGCCCGGCTTTATCGGGAACGAATATGGTGTTTACGCCGCTGACAGTATTGGCAAAAGCATTCGGCTTGGCATCTTTCCAGATTGGCGCGCCTGCCTGCGCCCATGTGATATCGTATAATAGAAAGGCAAATATTAGGGCAATAGCAACAATCTTAAAGAAAATTGCATACCTCTTCCGCCAATCACATGAGTTGTGGGTTGTGAGTTGTGAGTTATGAGTTCCCCCTCGACATGCTCGGAACGAATGGTGAGCGCAGTCGAATCCATTCGAAGGTGGTGAGAGAAATCGAACCACAACTTCTTAAACGTCTGGATTTTTTCTATATCGGGCATTTAAGTGTAGCATGCCACCAAATTTAGCAGTAAAATAAAGATAGGTGTTATTTTGTCTTTTAAAAAGGGGGTGGGCTGCATGAGGATAGTTGTAT
>JABMRN010000314.1 GCA_013202515.1 Candidatus Omnitrophota bacterium
GGGATGATTACAGAGACGGTGAACAAAAAAGAGATTTTGTGTACATTAAAGATACCGTAGAGGTAATGTACCATCTCTTTGCAAACCCGGGCATAACAGGTATTTACAATCTAGGCACAGGGCTTGCGCGTAGCTGGAATGATATAGCCAATGCCATATTCAGCGCTGTAGGCAAAAAGGCAAATATAGAATACATAGAAATGCCGGATTACCTAAAGCCCAAATACCAGTATTTTACCGAGGCAAAGATGGATAAAATTAAAAACGCGGGATATGATTATAAATTCCGCTCGCTGGAAGATTCTATCAAGGACTATACGCTTTATCTGGATAAAGAAGAACGATTGTAGTTTTGTATGGAACTGAAGACCACTCCTTTAATCAACGAACACAAAAAATTAGGTGCAAAGCTGGCTCCTTTCGGGGGTTGGCTTATGCCGATTAATTACTCAAGCATTATCGAAGAACATAACTGGACCCGCTCGTCTTGTTCTATTTTTGATATATGCCATATGGGCGAATTTATTATAGAAGGCAAACCCGAGGAAGTAGGGCTAGATAATATCCTTACTGTCAATTTGAGCCAGATGCCTTCCGGAAGATGCCGCTACGGTTTTATGTTAAATGATAAAGGCGGGGTAATCGATGACTTAATCGTTTATAAAATAAATGATACCAAATGGATGCTTGTTGTAAATGCTGCGACTACGGATAAGGATCAGTCGCATATAAAAAAATATCTCTCTGGCGATTACCGTTTTGAAAACATGTCCGAATGTACTGCTAAATTGGATTTACAGGGGCCTGAATCCGCCCAAGTATTGAAAAGTATTGCCGGGGATAAAATAGAAGACCTTTCATATTACACATTTGGAACATTTAGTATTTTGGGAGAAGACTGTATTGTTAGTCGGACCGGTTACACGGGAGAGCTCGGCTACGAAATTTATATAAGCGCTGATAAAGCAAAAGCTCTTTGGGATATAGTTTTAAAAGATAAAAGGGTAAGACCGGCGGGACTCGGAGCGCGCGATACACTGCGTCTTGAAATGGGTTATGTTCTGTATGGGCAGGATATAGATGAGACTACCAGTCCAATTGAAGCACTCAAGGAGAAACACATAGACTTTGGTAAGAATTTCATAGGTAAAGAGGCCCTTTTGAAGCAAAAAGACAACGGCGTAAAACGTAATTTAGTCGGTTTTATTTCAGATACCCGACGCTCACCCAGGCATGATTACAAGGCATATTCCGGAGATAAAGAAATAGGTACGGTAACAAGCGGGTCTTTTTCTCCGAGCCTTTCCTGCGGCATAGGTATGGGTTACGTGCTTACCGAATATAATGAGGTGGGTCAGAGGATTACAATTAAAAATGACAATATTCAAATAGAAAGTAAAATCGTTGATAAACCTTTTTACAAAAATATAAACCCAGGAGAAAGGAAGTAGCATGAATGTTCCGAAAGATCTATTGTACACCAAAGAACATGAATGGATAAAGATAGAGGGAAATTCCGCAAAGATAGGTATTACCGATTATGCCCAGAGTTCACTGGGGGATGTAACGTTTGTGGAGCTTCCTGATGCCGGAAAAAAAACCGAGCTATCCAAAGCGTTTGCTACCGTTGAGTCTGTGAAAGCAGCCTCTGATATTTATGCGCCTTTTTCCGGAACAGTGCGTGAAGTAAACAATGAACTTCAAACTAAGCCCGAACTTGTTAATCAATCCCCGTATGAAAAGGCATGGTTTGCAGTTATAGATATTGATAACATCGAAGAGAAGAAAAAGCTTCTGGACGCTTCTGCATACGAAAAATATATAAAGGAGATCAAGCATTGAGCTTTGTTCCACACACCGAACACGAAGTAAAAGAGATGCTTAAGGCTATAGGGGTAAAGTCAACGGATGAACTTTTTTCAGACATTACGCCGGCCCTGAAGCCGAAATCATTTAATCTGCCTAAAGGAAAATCCGAATTTGAAGTTATGGAGAAGCTTAAAGATCTGTCCTCCAAGAATGCCACCCATCTTGTCAATTTTGTAGGCGCCGGATTCTACGACCATTACATACCTGCTGCCGTAGATGCCTTGGCGGGGAGATCGGAATTTTACACTGCATATACCCCGTACCAGCCGGAATGTTCCCAAGGATGGCTTCAGTCAATATATGAGTTTCAGACGGCTATTGCTGAACTAACGGATCTTGATGTTGCCAATGCCTCTCTTTATGACGGAGGAACGGCCCTTTACGAGGCCTGTATGATGGCTATAAGAATAACAGGCAGGAATAAAATAGTCATGGATAGCGGCGTTAATCTGATCTATAGGAGCATGCTTTATACGTATACATCTAATCTTTCAATAGAATTTGTTGAAACACCTGTTGTTCATGGACAGAGCTCAAGAGAAGACATATATAAATGTCTAGATAACAA
>JABMRN010000315.1 GCA_013202515.1 Candidatus Omnitrophota bacterium
CCAATAGATGCTGTTCCTTGTGCTAACCCCGTCATAGCCCCTTCCCATATACTATCAATATCAAAGATTCCAGACCCTCCGTTACTAAATCCCACCTCTAAACTACTTCTAATCCCAATCCCCGCTAAGTACGATTAGCAGGTGTAAGAGATAGTCCAAATCACAATAGTCATTCTTTACCCAAGAGATTTCGCTTGGGAATTGTTGCTTTAGGTAGTATAATCTAGCCAACTTATGAAAGCAGAAAAAGGACGTATATTTATTGGAAGGTTTGATTATAACGCAGATCTTTTGGCATCTATTGCCGACTTTTGTAAAAAGGAAAATATTAAATTAGGCGTATTTAATATTATAGGCGCCTTAACCAATGCAAAGCTGGGATATTATAATCAAGAGCAAAAGAAGTACACAGGTTGCGTAAATCTAGATAAAAAACTTGAGATCTCATCATGCATGGGCAATATATCGCTAATGGATTCTGAGATATTTATCCATGCACATGTGACTCTTGCAGATCACGCCGGAACATGCTACGGTGGGCATCTTATGCCGGGATCCACGATATTTGCAGCAGAATATTATATTCAAGAACTGACTGGCGGTGAGTTAAAACGAGTAAACGATCCCGATACAGGCCTTAACCTTTGGGAACGGTCAAATAAATAGAAAGGTATAATAGAATGAAAAAAATTGCTGTGTTTGTTGTTTTTCTGTTCATAGCATTGTCTGTTGGTGTTTCTGCGCAAGACTATAGTGCATTATTTACCGACGGTTTTTTAAACGGAAAGGCGGTAATGGACTATATTGATAGGGGCGATATGAATTCTATCGACAAATATATAGTAGGGATTATAGATTGCACAAATTACCTCAACCCGGGTCTGTTGAGATCCCTTTATCCCGAATACAGCAGGGGAATCGCCATAGACATGGTTGTAAAATATTATAAAGACAATCCATCTGAACTAGATAAGCCTATAGTTGAAGTATTGCTTTCTGGATGTAAGTAGATACAGGCTCCCGCGCCCTATGTCATATTATATATGAAATAAGCAGACGGGCTTAGATGAGGGAGAAATAGGCGTTGTGCTCCGAAAGCATAAGGTCTGCATCCACGAATGGAAGCTCATCCTCGGATATTTCCTTAAGAAGAACCCCCCTTGAAATTACAACTACGATAGCTTTGGAATATCTGCCTTTGTTCAGAAGACGGGTTATCTCCTTGTCATATTCATCTTTCGGCACCGATACCAAAAATCTCTGTTCCGGACTGTTGTGGATCTTTATCAAAATCTTCATGTGCTTAACACCACTTTCTTATAAAGCAATTATATCACAGAATGTGATAATGTCAAGCATGGTACAAAACTATTACAATATCACATAATGTGTTGACTTAGCTGGATCCTGTGGTATACTCTATATATGAATTTTCCAGACAACCTTAAGAAGGTAAGACGGGAAAAGAGTCTTTCGCAGCAGCAGCTTGCTGATAAATTAGGTGTTGCACAATCCACAATAGGCATGTGGGAAGCAGGTGCGCGAACGCCTAAGCTTGAGGAGCTGAACCGGCTTGCAACGGCACTAAAGATTACCATAGGGCGTCTAATTGGTCAGAAACACATTGAAATCACCAAGGGCTCTATTAGAATTGATGGAAAAAAGATAGATATCGGTGAGCTTGATCCCACTGATGTAGATGGTATTATAGAGTATATACAATATATTAAAAATAAGAAAGGAACCCTTCCTAAGTCTCCGCCTCCCAATATGAATGTAAATGCCAAAAAGGTGTTAATAATAGATGATGAGCAGGAAATATGTGAGATGCTATATTCTTTTCTTGTGCCGCATAACTATAAGGTTTTTCTTGCATTTAATGGACAGATGGGATTGGAATACTTTGAGGAAATCAAGCCTGACATAGTACTCTTGGACTTAAAAATGCCCGACATTGATGGGGTGGAGGTCCTAAAAATAATACGGAAGGTAAGCGATACACCCGTTGTGATTATAACTGGCCATCCTGAAGAGGTTTCAGAGATTCATCTTACAGGATTAAAAATAGAAGGGTATATTGAAAAACCAATTTCATTAAAAGCAGTATTAAACAGCTTAAAACATATAGTGGGTGAATAATGAAAGAAAGACGAAAGCATAAAAGGGCAAAAAAATATTTCGCCATTAACATTATTTCTGTAAATTTTGATGGACAATACTTAAGGTTTGATAAGCATAAGACAAATCCCAAATTTTACGATGAATCTGGGATTGATTTTTCACCAGGCGGGATAAAGATAATGTGCTCAAAGCCCCTTCCCGAGGAATCTAAGATTCAGATGAAAATGCTCATACCTGACGAAAAAAGCCTCAATCTTTTAAGGGCTAATGGTACCATTAAGTGGTTTAAGCAGGTAAAAGGTAAGCATAAGAAATATTTTCTCATAGGCGTGCATTTTAGAGATCTTACCCAGGACTGCAAGAAAAAACTTGTTACGCTTTGGAAAAAGTACAAATAAGTCTATGTATATTTATGCGAGTCCGTATAATTTTTGTCCAATCAGATTGCTCTAGCAATCAATAGTCAGTTGATTTGCCCCTCCAAATTTCTTGTGGTATACTTTAACCGTTAAAGAACCCAATGTTGATAATCGGTAATTATGGAAAACAATAAATGTAAAAATTGTATTGAGCAAAGAAACTGCAGTGACTCATTTGCGTCATGGATTTTCTTTATCGTGGGATTGGTAGCGGCAATCGCTATACGCGCCGTAACACTTTTAGAGCACGTAGATACCCTTTATTCAAAAATAGCCTGGTATGTAGGCGTATCAGGTTTTTTCCTTTTCTTTATCTATAAATATTCAATTAACATGAAGAGATCGCGTTTTATTCGTGAAAAAGAACTCTTGAAGAAAATGGAGACCAACGAATCCTTGTCATCGGAAGATACACAGCATATAAGGTCTATTCTGTGCGCAATAAGCTCAAAGAAAGAAACCTTAAATTATTTGATTATATTCATATTATCGGCTATAGCGATCGTCTTTGCTCTGTATATGGATTTTTTTAGAAAGGGATAATACTATGTGGTGGAAATGGATTCTTTTTATAGTCTGCGGAATTTTGATTCTGGGATGTGTTATCAGTACAACGATAGATTGGATTAAAGGTAAGACTGGTCCCTTTGGCCCTAAGCCTCAAGATTGGTGGGGATGTGGGTTATTTACCATTGCTATTGGGGTTTTAATGTTTTGGCTCGCCAAGCAAATATTTAAGTTCTAGGGAGCAAGTTATCTACACTATTTATGAAGCATAAAAAAATACAACTTGTAATGATGTGGTTTTTGCCGATCATTGTTATCGGAGGGTTGTTTTTTCCGGTGCTCGGATATCTCGTTATCGGCATGATGGCCTTTTTTCTACCGCTTGCTTTCTTTAAAGGTAGATATTGGTGCTGGAACTTATGTCCGAGAGGCTCATTCTTAGATATAGTCATGTCTAGATGTAGTTCCGGAAAGGCCCTGCCCGTATTTATCTTAAAAGGTTGGGGGCGCATAGTAGTACTCTCGCTCGCTTTATTCATGAGCATCCTTATATTTTCCATAATTAAAAAAGGGGGGAATTTCTTAATTATAGGTGCGATATTTGTTGCGATATGTCTTGGAACAACAATCGTTTCTATAATATTGGCTCTTCTAACCAGACACAGAAGCTGGTGTGCGATCTGTCCAATGGGAAAAGCCCAAAGTAGAATAAGTAAACTTAACAAGAAAAATAGATAATCTTTATGAGAGGAGATGTTCTTATGAAGAAGGGATTTGTTGCAATTATATTAATATTATGTTTTTTACTCCAAGGATGCGGACAAATAGCAGGGGCAAATTTTTTAGCTGCAAAAGGCACTGTACTTTATAAAAAAGGCCGATACCAAGAGGCCGTAGTGGCTTTAAAAGAAGCTATAAAGGTAAGAAAAAGTCACGGCAGTGCTCACTATTATTTGACACTTAGTTATGCGAAGATGGGCAAGAAGAAAGAGGCAATCAGGGGCCTCGAGGACTATCTGGAATATACCAAAAAGCCGAATGTATGGCTTAGCCCTATTGACAAAGGTATTATTCCTAAATGCGAGGACCTTCTTAGAAAGCTTAAGACTGGAAGCGAAGCAAGTCAAAAGATGAGTTAGGAAAAAGAGAGCAAAGAAAATCCATGCAAGACAAAAAACCGGAGGTAGGGAATGGTCAAGAAGGCAGTTAGGGGAAAAGAGATATCCGTAAGTGTAATAAATGAAGTCGGGATTCTGGCAAAGATAACCTCGTTTCTTGTTAATCACGGGATAAATGTTGAGGCTGTCGCAGGAGCCGCAAGGAGGGTAGGCGAGGCGGCAGTACTTATGTTTGTGACGGATGATAACTTAGCTGCCGTTAACATATTGAATGAACACGGACTTCAGTCTATGGAGAATGACATTATAATCGTAGAGCTTGAGAACACGCCCGGGTCACTCAAGAACATTTCTGAGATACTTGCCCAGAACGGCATCAATATCGAATATATATATGGCACGACCTGTAGCGGGGGATGCCCTGCCAAAATGATTCTCGCAACCTCAAATGATGAAATAGCAATTCGTATTCTGAAAGGATAAATATGGATGTTTTTGATGCTATATCTAAAAGGGCAAGCGTAAGGGAATATAAGGAAAAGTCGATTGAAAAGGCCTTGCTTGAAAAACTCGTTGATGCCGGCAGACGTGCACCAACAGCAAGGGCAGTTGAACCATGGGAGTTTGTTGTTGTAACCGACAGAGGCACTCTTAAAAAACTAGGTCAGATAGCTAATACCGGTTCTTTTATAAAGGATGCTGGGTGCTGCATAGCTGTATATTGTAAAGAAACCAAATACTACCTTGAAGACGGTGTTGCGGCCACTGAGAATATACTCATTCAGGCCGCAGGACTTGGCCTGGGCGCATGCTGGGTAGCAGGGGATAAAAAACCGTATACTGAAGAGGTTTCTCTTCTTTTGGGTGTTCCTCCTGAGATGAAGTTAATAAGTCTTTTGTCTTTGGGGTGGCCGAAGGATGAACCCATGCAAAAGAAGAATCGCAGCTTAAAAGATGTAATGCATTGGGAGAAGTTTTAGTATCTAGAGCTAAGGTAAAAGGGTAATGCTGTGGCAAATAAAAAGGACATGAATATAGCAATACTCATTCAAGTGATTTTACTTTTTTTTGTTTTTTTTATTCAAGGTTGCAGGTTCACGCCGTTTGATGGAAGAGATAGGATAATCGAATTAAACAATGGCAAAAAGATCGTTGGAAAGATAGTGAACGAAACGAATGACAGTATCCTTGTAAGCCATGAGGAAGGAACTGTAGAGGCAACTATACCACGGCCTTTTGTAAAGGACATCAGGCGTCCTTCTATAAAGGACTTGCTGGGGTCAAAACTCGAATTACTTAAGAAGAAAATAGCTTCATTGATGGATGATGAACAGGCAAAGAAGTATAAACGGCTTGAAATGGAAAGATACCAAGACGAATTAAGATCAGCCCAAAGGGCAAGGGCCAGGATAAACGATAAACAGAAAAAATCATCCCCGGAATCTGAAAAAACAAATACATCATCGTGTCAGGCAGCCAGTGAAGCATTAGATGATTGGTCTGTAATACCTTGATGAGAGGATAAAGGTTGATGAAAAGAATAGGATGTGGTACAATACCACTAGAATATAAGTAACCCTTGAATAACTCTACGTATTAAGACACACCAGTAGTGTATATCAATAAGAAAGCTTGGCAGAGGAACAACTTTTTGTGAGATTTATCTTAATTTTCTTAGGCGTTCTTTTTACAACGCTTGGGCTTGCGCATCCAGAAAATCTAGCGGATATAAGTCGATCTATCGGTTCGCCGGATGAGCTTGTCCAGTGGCTCTCAAGTAATCTCAAAACATCAATAACAATACCCGATGAACCCCATACTGCCCAAGAGGTGCTAAATAGAGGCGGTGGTGACTGCGATGACTTGGCCAGGGTTGCCTCAGGGGTTCTTGATAACTTAGGGATAGAGAACCAAATACTCGCCGTTAAATTTCAAGGAACAAAGATCAAGCATGCGTTATGTATTTTTAAGAATGAAAATGGATCCTATGACTTAATATCAAGCAAATCTCTCTTTAAGACAGGCAAAAGAACTGTTAAGGAAGCAATCGAGAAGATTTATCCAGATACCGAAAAAATAATCGATTACGAAGAGATGATGAAGCAGCAATTTATCAATAGAGAATACAATTGGGCATCACTCAGATAGGTAGGATTTTTTCTTGCATTTAGGCCATCTCTGGGGTTAAAATACTATATGGCGGTTACTATGAAGGAACGACGAAACCTTAAAAGGGCAAAGAAGTATTTTTCAATAAACATTCTGTCGATCGATTCAGATGGTAAGAACCTCTCATTCGGCAAGGTAAAATCCAATCCCAAATTCTGCGATGAAGCAGGCCTTGATTTTACTCCAGAGGG
>JABMRN010000023.1 GCA_013202515.1 Candidatus Omnitrophota bacterium
GGCTTCAACGTTGTTGAAGTGTAAAGTTACGTATTGGATCTCTTTTTCGCTTAACTCAGGATACATGGGCAGGCTCAGGATCTCATCGCAACATCTTTCCGTAATTGGAAAATCTCCTTTTTTATGACCAAGCTCCCTATAAGCCTCCTGCAAATGTACTGGTATAGGATAATGTATCAAAGCCCCAACGCCTCTTTCTGTCAGTCCCTTTATCACTTTATCTCTATTCTTTGTTCTTATTGTAAAAAGATGATAAACATGCTTAGCATAAGTTTCTTCATGGGGAAGCATTATATCCAGATTTTTCTCTCTAAAAAGTTTTATGTAGAGACCGGCGACTTTTCTCCTGTTCTCATTCCATGAGTCCAAATGCCTAAGCTTCACTCGTAAAATCGCTGCCTGCAAAGTATCAAGCCTTGAATTATACCCTTTCAAGACATGTTCATATCTATCTTTCCTGCCGCCATTCCTGAGAAGCGCGATTTTCTCTTTTATTTCTTTTGAATCACTCAGAACCATTCCCCCATCTCCAAAGCAACCCAGGTTTTTAGTGGGGTAGAAAGAAAAGCAACCTGCATCTCCGAAGCTACCTACTTTTTTGTTCTTATAAAGCGCTCCGTGGGCCTGCGCGCAGTCTTCTATGACTTTTAGTTTATATTTTTTCGCAATGTCCATTAATAGGCCCATGTCCACTGGATGACCATATAGATGGACAGGCATAATAGCCTTTGTCCTTTTGGTGATTTTTTTCTCTATTTTAGATACATCGATATTGCATGTTTTCTCCTCGATGTCTACAAATACCGGCTTTGCGCCAGTCATGGATATGGCAAATGCCGTAGCAATGTAAGTATAAGGTGTTGTTATGACTTCATCTCCTTTTCCTATACCGCACGCAAGGCACGCCAGGAACAAGGCATCTGTCCCTGAATTTACGCCGACCCCGTATTTCACATTACAATATTTTGCAAACTCTTGCTCAAAAAGCCTTACATCTTCGCCAATAATAAACCTGCCTGAACGCAAAACATCCTCTATGGGCCTTTTAAGTTCATCCTTAATATTTTCGTATTGCCTTTTCAGGCTAAATATATCCACTTTCATATTTTTATTCTCTCCGATATTGCGCCGAATACATCATCCACTGAAATATTTTTCAGGCATATCCGGTCGTCGCACTGCGGTAATTTGAACCGCCTGTAACAAGGCCTGCAATCTACATCTGAGGTAATGACCAAATTATTCTCTCCTAGAGGGTAAGGCCCATATACCTTTTCGTCAACAGGCCCAAATATAGAGACTGTTTTCACGTCCTGACTTGACGCGATATGAAGTGGACCGCCCTCGCTACAAATCACAACCTTACATCTATTGCACAGCGCGGCCATCTGTCTTATAGTAGTCTTTGGCGCGATCAACGCCTCTCGATTCATGAGGGCAGCTATTTTATCGACCAAATCCTTTTCACTCGGACCCCATATCAATACAATGCGAGCGCCATACTTGTCGACAAGCCTGTCGGCAAGCTGGCTGAATTTCTCAGCGCCCCAGCGTCTCCTCTCTTTATCCTTATCTCCAAAACTAATGCCTCCTCCAGGAGCAATGCCTATGATAACATCCTGTTCTTTTATGCCAGATTTTCTTAAAAAATCGTCTATATAAGCTTTATCGTTTTCTGTAGTAACTAAAACTGGCTTGATTTTTCCCTGACATCTGACATCTGACGCCTGATCCTCTAATAAATCCAAATAATATCCCGCTACAGGCTTATCATTGAAGCCGTCGAAATTAACTTTGTGCGTAAGGAATCTGCCGCGTCCTTTATGATTAAACCCTCTTCGTTCTCTTATGCCGATCAACCAGCACAAAAACGCGTATTCTTTCCCTAAAGACAGGTCCAATGTTATATCAATCCTTCTCTTTTTTATCTCTTTCCAGAAAGATACAAGTTTTTTTATGCATTTTACCTTCGATCTCTTCCAAAGCTTTCTATATTCATCCCTTTCAAATACAAAAATCTCATCGATGTCGGGATTTGTCTCAATGATGTCCTTTGTCCTTATATTACATATATAAGCTATATAGCACCTAGAATACATCCTTTTAAGAGCAGACACCGTGGGTGTTGAAAACAGAACATCCCC
>JABMRN010000316.1 GCA_013202515.1 Candidatus Omnitrophota bacterium
CAACCAGTTGCAGCCTCTAAGTCTTGTGCGTGCCCAATCTGAATGCCTTCGATATCTGTAACCTCTATTTGTTTCATCCTTGCACCTTTGTGAAAATTACAAGAAATGGGGAGCCTGACAAGGAGAAATAACGACTGAGCTCAATTGCGACGACAGTTCGTTTTCTGGCGTCTTGATAGGGTTAGGAGATTTGTTTATCGAATTCATTGTCTCTAATAAAGAAGTACTTATAAGTCCAAATGGCTGTGAATATTCCTATAAAAGCACCGAAAAGCACATCACTTGGGTAATGTGCTGTTACAATTACTCGACTTGCCCCGATCAGTACAGCAAGAAAGATGAAAATTCCAGCAAAACGTCTATGTAGCATGGATAATGCGGTCAGAATCGAGAACGCTCTTATTATGTGACCGGAAGGAGTGGAATTCATAGCCCACTTCGTCGAAAGGAAATGAAGTCCATATAGGTTATTCTCGAACAACATTATAGGGCGGTAGCGACCAAGCAGATATTTCAAGCCATCACTAATAACGATTGCAATGGCCCTGCTAATGCAGATATAGAGCAAAAACTTTGCCCATCGTTTTTTAATGCCGGAATCACATACGAGAATCAGAATAAAACATAGGGCTAATCCAAGTCTGACAAATGATCCATTGTCCAAATAAGAGATGTAATCGCTCAGTTGAGGAAGCCAGGTCTTTGAACAATTGTTATGCACCCACAGATCAATGGCCCTATCGAAGAAGATGAAGAAAACCAGATATAGGATGGCTGCTATTACAGCAGAAATAGCTGTCTTCCTGTTTAGACCTTCCATGCCTTTTCCTATCAAAAATCACGATGAGGACCACGGGTGTAAACCCGTGAGTAAAAGCGTACCTTTTTACGCTTACGCTCGATTCCCTTTATAATAATGTGGTAGACTGCTCCTGCAACATCAATATAATAAAACAGCCTGACGAGGAAGCTATTTGGGAGCATCCTCAAGTTATTTTATTTCCCCTCCCCTGGTGGGCTTGTCCGCCTCCGGCGGAAGGGGATGAAGGGGTTAGCGCAATTGGTTGATTTTATTTTACGTAATGCCTCAAGTGCCTCCTCGACTGGTGGGGCTAATTTGATAAATTTTACTTCTCCCCTCTTTTTGGAATCTTACCCACGATAGTGAACAGCCACTGCATTGTAAGGCTTCTCCTTACGGTCGAAATGACAGTTTTGGCTAGTTTTCGTTCAGACACTAACTATATGGACTTTACTACTAATATGGCCACTCCTTCAAGAGTTCTTACCAGTTTGGTGCTTATATCACCTAAAACAAACTCTTCTGCCTTAGACATTTGCTTGCGGCCGATTACGATCATGTTATAGTTTCCCTCTTTAAATTGATCTATAATCCCATCGGTTATCGTAGGATAGGGATCAGTACTAAGTCTTGTCCTGATATTTTCCGGGTTGAATCCGCTTTCAATAAATTTAGCCCTGGTCTTTTCCAACAAAGCTAACATTCTTGCCGGCTGCTTTTCTTTCATATACTCTTCCCCCATAAGCTCCTCGCTTGCTGAAGGTTTTCGGAATATGTGAAGTAACGTGATGTCTACGTTATCGCGATCAACAGATAGACTTTTAAAAAAGTCTAACATCGTGCGGGAGCTTATGGAATCGTTTACTGGTATAAGAATGGAAGTAGTCAATTTTTTCCTCCTTAATATTCAAAACACAGAATACAGACATTTGTTTATGTCCTCAATCACTTCATCCATATTTTCATAGTGTACATGTGCGCTTCTTGAAAAATGCATTAGAACATCGTTAAGCATTTTAGGTACATATGGATAAAGCTTTTGAAGATTTACAAAACGAGACCGGTCAATTATGGAAAAGTCTCCTGGTTCTACGTGCTCATAAAGATCTTTATAACTAATTTTATCGTGCTTTATCATGTGCAACTCATGAATACCCATCCCTATTGCATTTAATAGTACATTACCCACACCAAAAATATCGAGTGCAAACGGATTCTCAATGAATTCATAGTCATAATCAAAATCTATCCACACGTAATTTCCAGTGTTTTTCTCAACGATTATATGGTCATTTCTAATATCTCCATGCTTATAACCATGGAGGTGAAGAAACCGAATAGCTTTAAAAGCCTTTACAAGTCGTCTCAATATTCCGGGCAAAAACTTTTCAAAATAGACTTTATGGGGAATAGATAGAGAACCAATATAAGAAAAAAAGTTTTGTCCTCGTACTATCTCCAAGATCCGAACATTATTACCTTTTATATCTTGATAGACTTCTCCATGCATGAAATAAGGATGATCCTGAACAAGCTTTAAGATCTCACCCTCTTTATCCGGGTTTCTAAAACATCTGATCTTTATACCCGCCAAAGTAATCTCAAATCTCTCAAAGTAAGTAAGCTTTATTATTTTTTTTTCCCCTGTAGCTAACTCGTCAGCCAGCTTCACCCAAAATTTCGGATCTTCAATACCGAAACGGCGTTCTCGTTCATAACCTTTAATGATGTATTTCTTACCGCCAACTAAGACTTCATCTCCGTATTCTATTGAAAAAAAATCGGTTGTATCGGTAATGATATTTTTTCCCATACATTTAGCTACCTTAAAAGTCGTGGCGGAAGCTGATCTACCCCAATTTTTATTGTCTCAAAAAAATTCCTTAGTCCATTATATTCTATCAATAATCCAAGAAGATCCGCTACAGCAAGGAACGAATCAAGGTCATCTTCATGAAGTTTCCAACGTTCACTGTTATAAATTCGCATAATCCCGGTTGATACTCCTCTAAACTTTATAGGTACGGTCAGAATTGAAACAATCCCTTCTTTTAAAGCAGCGTCGGGGTACTGAATACGAGGGTCCTCTTTCACATTCTTGATAAAGACTGTTTCTCCTTTCATAAAGGGGCAATCTTCACAAGAACAGGTGTCCCTGGTAACGTCGCATTTGGTATCTGCAAACAACGCTCCCTTATTCATATATTGCTGACTTACACCATAAGAACTTACGCGAAACAACTGCTTTTCTCGTTCATCAAAAAGCATTAGGCTACATCCCTTAAAGTTAAAGAACCTTGTTATGGTTTTAGTAAGATGGTTAAATAGCAAAGGCAAATCTTCATAAGTTGAGATAGCTCGAGTAAATATCTTAAACGCCTTAAGATCTATTTTTCTTTCCATTTTTTTATTCATCATTATGCCTCCTCAGAGAAAGGTCAGGTCAATGCCGAGAGGTTCACGGCCGAAGGGCTTATGGGGCGCCTTGCCCGCCTCGGGCGGGAAGTCCCCTATATGTGAACCCTCTTAATGGTTTGATATATTAGCAGAAGTATTAGCCAAAGGCAAGCCATACGTCCTGAACCTGCCGTGGGGTCAAAGACCCCGAGATTGTCGTGGGGTGTCTCAAAGACCCAGAGCCTGTCGAAGGAAACAGCATGTAAGACCAAGGCTCCGGGGAGTCAGTAGGGTAGGGTAAGGCAATCAGGCACTCAGATTACTGAGTGCCTGATGAGTCTGACGTCTCGCCGAGACGGGAGGCAAAA
Organism: Candidatus Omnitrophota bacterium; assembly: GCA_013202515.1. GTDB lineage: Bacteria > Omnitrophota > Gorgyraeia > JABMRN01 > JABMRN01 > JABMRN01. The sequence goes on from JABMRN010000316.1 coordinate 3,568, forward strand.
GG
>JABMRN010000317.1 GCA_013202515.1 Candidatus Omnitrophota bacterium
ACCCTTTCAAACGATGGGGATGTCAGGATGGTCGAGCCTGTTACCTCAAGTGGTTTTGCAGAAATTGACAGGGAATGCATTAAATATTTAAAATTATGGAAATTTTATCCGGCCTTGCCTTTAACTAGTGGGGAGGACTGGGGACTGGTTACGTTAAAGGTAAAAGTGGAGTAGATCTATGATAAAACTCGATATATCAACAGCTCTTTTCTTTTATCTTTTTTTCAATGTTATCGGGATTCTCTTGCTATGGGTTTTTTTTAATCTCAAGACAAGAAATCTTTTTGTACAAAAAGACGAGGATTGTATCCACAGATGTTTGATCTGTACCAAGGTTTACATAAATTCCAGAAACGATGATATATCCAAATGTCCGCAGTGCGGCAGCTTGAATTCTAAGGAAAAAAGGAGGACGGCGTTATGATTACTATGATTGGAATAGTCGCGGGCGAGATCTGGCATTACCTTGATAAGAGCGGTAAATCGGCCAATCTCAAAGATATAATAAAAAGCGTAGATAAGGACCGCGATATGATTCTTATGAGTATCGGTTGGCTGGCCAGAGAAGGTCATCTAGTCGTTGAAGGCGATAAGCCGAATTATTCAATTAGCCTGAGAAAATAGGCTCAAGGATAAGTGTAGATAGAGTGTTCAAAACTTTTATTAGAAATTAGCGCAGGTAGGTTGCGCATATGAAAAGGAGGGGAGAGTCATGGAGAGAAAAAAGAAACCCGGTGAGACGCTGCCGATAATCGCGCAGCTTAAGGTAATAGAGTACTCGACCATAAATAAGAGGTTTGGTTGGTGGTCGGCTGTGGTGCTCTTGGAAAGCTACGGAAGAAAACAGGTTTGTTTTTATCTGTGGCAGAAAAGAGGCGAACAGTGGAAGAGGAAGCAGAAATTCGCCATACACAGCCAGGAAGATTGGGAGTTAATCACTGATGCTGTCACTAAGATGATAGACGTTTTGACATAATCGGCTATTAGATAATTGCGTACTTTAACGGATAATTAATTTAGTATTATTCCGCTTTGGCAAATAATGAAGACAAAGATAGTCTATTCTGACGAGTACTATGTCGACATTGGCGCGCATGTATTTCCAACAGCTAAATACCGACTTATTGAGAAAAAGCTAGAATCTGATAAAGATCTTTCTTCTCAGATAGAGGTTGTAAAGCCAGATTATGCCGGTGATGATGACATTCTTCTTGTGCACGAAAAGGCATACCTGAAAAAATTAAAAGACGGCACCTTTACGCCTCAGGAAATACTTACCCTAGAGTTGCCTTATTCAAAAGAACTTGTAAAAAGTTCTTTTTTGTGCTGCGGTGGTACTATGCTTGCATCTAAATCCGCGGTTAAGGAAGGGCTCGGTATTCACTTAGGAGGCGGATTTCATCATGCCTTTCCGGATCACGGCGAAGGGTTTTGCGTATTAAACGATATTGCTGTTGCAGTAAGAAAGCTAAAAAAAGAAGACCTGATTAAAAAAGCCATGATTATAGACTGTGACCTTCACCAGGGCAATGGAACCGCCTTCATATTCAAAGACGACAAAGATGTTTTTACTTTTTCCATTCATCAAGAAAATAATTATCCTTTTTTTAAACCAAAGAGCGATTTGGACATAGGGCTCCTAAACAGAACCAAGGATAAGGCGTATTTGGCTTATTTGGAAAAGAATATACCTAGGGCAATAAGCGATTTCAAGCCTGATTTTATTATGTATGTTGCCGGTGCAGATCCCTACGAAGATGACCAGATAGGGAATCTGGGTCTTACTCTAGAAGGTCTAAAAAAACGCGATGAATATATTTTTACGCAGGGAAAGAACTTTGAGGTGCCGATAGCCGTTGTTCTAGCTGGTGGTTACGCCTATCGGCAGGAAGATACGGTCAATATTCATTTCAACACCGTAAAGGCCGGAATTGAGATATTGGGTAAGAAGTAGGGCTGATGAGATATGAAGAATATTAATCTTTTTTTAGTTCTATCTATAATTATTTTTTCAACTAGTTTAGCATTAAGCGCGGAGGCTGATATGGAAAAAATAAAATTGCCAAAGCCGCGTTTAAAAGGCGCGCTTTCGCTTGAAGAGACCATTCAGAAGAGACGTTCGATAAGAAGTTATTCTTCTAAGGAGCTGAAGATTGAGGAAATTAGCCAGCTTTGTTG
>JABMRN010000318.1 GCA_013202515.1 Candidatus Omnitrophota bacterium
GAGAGTTTATAGCCGCGTTGCATGGACAATAGGCATAGTGGACAGTAGGCCTATAAATAGCTTTTCCATTGTCCCAAATGGTAAGACGATCCGAAATACTAAAGGCCTCACCGTGTCTTATGACCATGCCGGTTATTTCACCGCAGGGCACCCAGGAGCGGACCCACGTTTTCATGCCTATAGAAGTAAGGCAAATTTGATTTTTCGGCCCGACACTATGAAAAAAAGCATTTTGTGGAATTAACCGTTCATGCGTTCCCCATCCAAGTTCTGCGGGAGCAACACCTTCTTCGTAAAAGCCTTCGATACTCCATGTATTTACGAATTCATTTTCCTCTTTAGGCTTATTGGTAATTTGAGTGTCTCGTTCACTTATGTGGATGATTTTAACGCCTTCAAGTTGGCTTAGCTTTGCAAAATTTTTATCCTGAAGTGCTTTTTCAAGTTCTTTTCTGCGCGGATCATCAGGATTTTCTTCCAGAATTTTTTTTGCTATGTCACAAAGTGCGTGTTTGGTGAAGTGAGAAACAAGACCCGGATTTGCGCCATGGTCAACAATTGAGGTCGTAGCATGCCTGTTTTCCTCTATGCCCAAGTTAGCACGTATTTCCATGTGCCTTGAGTAAAGGGTATACTTAGTTGGGTCATTTCGCTCGGAATCCTTATAGGGGTTCCATTCCTCAACGGAGGTGTTTGCATATAAAACCTGATTATTGCGGCACCACTTTACCATCTCAATACATTCTATATTCCATGCAAGGTCAATGATCATGTCACCGGAGCTTACGTATTTAGCGAGAAGGCTTTGATAATTTTCTTCTGTTATCCTGTCAATTACATATTTCACGCCCTTATCAAGGGCATCCTTGACGCGCGAACGATTATCCACAAAATCCATTATTGTGATATTCTGTGGCGGCATTTCGATAAGTTTTAAAACAAGTGGTATTGCGCATTGTGAGACAGAACCGCATCCGATGATTAATAGCTTACCGCTAAATTTCATGTGAAAATCTCCTTTTTTCCAAGCCTATAAAAAACATAATTCAATATAACATATATTTTTATTTTTGGAAAGAAAAAAGAACGAATCGCTGCTTCTCTTGAATTTTTTTAGATTTGAGTGTATATTTATGGATATATGAATAATCATAAGACAAAGATTGCCGTTATAGACGATGATAAGGATATAGTCTTTTTAATGCAAAGACGGCTTAGAAAAGAGAATTTTTTAGTCAGTTTCGCCTATAGCGGACGGGCCGGCTTGGAGGTAATATCGAGAGAAAACCCTGCGCTTATCATATTAGATCTAGGCCTGCCCGACATGGATGGAAGGGACGTTCTTACAAACCTAAAAAGAAATAAATCTACCAAAGATATTCCTGTAATTATTCTGACCGGAAAGGATGAGCAAATCGAAAGAGATTACGGCATGGAACTCGGTGCCTATGAGTATATAACAAAACCGTACGACGGTGATTATCTAGTAAGGATTATAAATAGGGTCCTCGATAAAAGGAAAAGGGGAGAAAATTAGTTTTTCAATTATCGTTACGTTATCTAAAGACTAAATATTTGGAGGGAAGATGCCAGAAGCAAGACCGATTTATAAAAAACTGCTCATAATTACAATCGTTGTGTATGTTATAGCCAATGCTGCTATGGTATCACAACTCTATCACAAGATAGGCGAAATTGAACATCAGCTTGTTCATGTTTCTGGTAGAGCTAGATAGGGCTTTCCAGTTACCCATATAATAGGAGAGGGTAGCTATGATAAAGAATGCATATACCTTTAGTCCGGAACAATGTATAAGCCAATTAAAAAGCCGCCGCGAAGGACTGAGTAAACAACAAGCGGATGCGACGCTGGAAAATTCGTCCCACATTAATATCTAAAATATTCTAGAGTATATCGATAATAAGTTAATTGGAAGGGGTTTGGTTTAGGGACGTGATGATGCTTTTAGATGTACGATTTCGTTTTTGTAGGGAACGGAGACTTTGATATTCAGGGATTTTATTTCTTTTCTTAAGTTTTCTGAGGAACTCACCTCGCCGTGAACGATAAATACTTTCTTTAAATTCCTACCGCAGGCTTTTGCATATCTTATTAGATTGTTTTTTCCGGCGTGAGCACTGAATGCATCGCAAACAACGACCTCTGCACGCACGTGATAGGGGTGCCCGAATATATTAACTATCGGTTTTTTTTCAACAATTCTTCTGCCCAAGGTATTCTTGGGCATGAATCCAACGACCAAGATAGTGTTATGGGGGTTTTCTATATTATTTTTTAGATGATGGATAACGCGTCCGTTTTCGCAGGTTCCCGATGCTGAGACGATTATCATAGGACCACTTTTGTCGTTTAATTTCTTTGATTCCGTAGCATGTCTTACATAAGTAATATTTTTGTGGGCAAGCGGATCTAGCTCTTTTCTATATAATTCCTGCGATTCCCTATCAAAGCTTTTCCAGTTGTCCCGAAAGACCTTCGTGATATTAATTGCTAGCGGACTGTCTACATATATTGGTATATGCCTATTTATTCTTTTTTGCCTTAAGAGACGAGTGATAAAAAACAAAACCTCCTGAGTTCTTTCTAAAGCAAATGAAGGTATTATTATTTTTCCTCCGCGTTTTATGGTTTTATTTATCGCATTCATGAGTTGCTTTTCCGCGTTTTCTATCGGGGGATGAGTTCTTGCACCATAGGTGCTTTCCAATATGAGGTAATCAATGTCTTCGGGGATTTCAGGATCTCTTAGGTAGGGCAGGTTAGGTCTGCCGAGGTCAACGGCGTAAACAATCCTTGTTTTTCCATTTTTTGTATGAATATCAATAGTGGGTATGGAGGAGCCGAGTATGTGACCAGCATCGAAAAATGTAAGTTCTGCGTTTTTTGCTACCTGTAATTTCTTGTGATAAGCCAAGGCTCTAATGTATCTCAAGGATTCTTCAGCATCTTTTCTCGTGTAAAGCGGCCATCTGGGCGGAAGCCCTCTCCTTTTATTTATTTTATTTATATACTTAATATCTTCTTCCTGTATAAAACCGCTATCAGGCAGCATGTATCTGCACAGGTCTCTTGTAGAAGGGGTTGCGTATGCCTTTGCCCTAAAACCCCTTCTTATTAACTTGGGAAAATTTCCGCAGTGGTCTATGTGAGCGTGAGATAGTATGCAGCAGTCAAGGTTTGATGGGTTGAACGGGAAGGTAGAGTTTATCTCGAAGAATTCCTCTCTTTTACCCTGAAAGAGGCCAGCATCTATCAATATCTTGGATTTATCTGTAGCCACAAGGTGCATGGATCCGGTAACGGTCCTTGCGCCTCCACAGAATTGAATGATTATCGACATCGTTGGTTATAATACAGCATTAATGAATATTTTGCAATAGTAAATTTGCGCCAGCTGCCCCTTGTATATTTTGCTTTTTGAGGGTATATTTGAA
>JABMRN010000319.1 GCA_013202515.1 Candidatus Omnitrophota bacterium
AAAGAAAACATTGCGTATATGTCCCAGCGTTTCGGACTATACGAAGATTTAAGCGTGAATGAAAACATAAATTTTTATGCTGATATATATTGCGTCGCACGTGCGGAAAGAGAAAAAACCATTGATAGACTTCTTGGTTTTAGCGGCCTAACACCTTTTAAGAAGAGATTGGCAGCAAATCTTTCCGGCGGCATGAAACAGAAATTAGGACTTGCCTGCGCACTTATTCATACCCCTAAGGTTCTTTTCCTCGATGAGCCTACTAACGGAGTCGATCCTGTCTCAAGAAGAGATTTTTGGCAGATACTATACGAATTGTTGAAACAAAAGGTGACAATTCTTTTTTCGACCTCATATCTAGATGAAGCCGAACGTTGCAAAAGAGTGGCCTTGATTCATAAGGGCAGGCTTTTAAGATGTGATGTCCCGAATGCTATCGAAGATGGAGAAAAAGCTAAAACGCTCGAAGAAGCGTTTATTAAAATAATAAGTAAATATGATTCGGCGGATGTTCAGAAAGAATAACGATGGAGTCAAGCGTGGTTGTAAGTGATTTCGCTGTAGAGGCGAAAAATCTTGAGAAAAAATTCGGGGCATTTACTGCGGTAAACCGTATAAATTTTCAAGTAAAAAAAGGTGAAATATTCGGTTTTTTAGGCCCTAACGGCGCCGGGAAATCTACCACTATAAGAATGTTATGCGGTATTCTTTCTCCGACATCGGGCGAGGGCCATGTGGGTGGATTCGATATTACTAATGAGCAGAACAGGATAAAAGAGCATATAGGGTATATGTCGCAGAAGTTTTCATTTTACAGTGATTTAACGGTTGAAGAGAACATAGATTTTTATAGCGGCGTATATAATGTCCCTGACAGAAAAGAACGCATAGAATATATTCTTGAAAAGGCACGGATGAAGGATTACAGAAATATGCTTACTAGGAACCTTTCCGGAGGCTGGAAACAGCGCCTTGCCCTTATATGCGCCATTCTTCATAAACCGAGAATAATTTTTTTGGATGAACCTACGTCCGGCGTTGACCCCATCACTAGAAATACCTTCTGGGGCATCATAAAGGACCTTGCCTCGAGGGGAATTACAGTGTTCGTTACAACGCACTATATGGATGAGGCAGAGAACTGCGACCGTATGGCGCTCATTTATAAGGGTAATATCATTGCTATGGGAACACCGACTGAAATGAAAACAAAATTTATGAAAAGTGATGTTTTGGATATATCCGTGCCTGATTCAGAAGATTGGCTTGATAAATTGTCGGCTTTAAGTTCGGTTAAAGAGACTGCTTTGTTTGGGACCGGAATTCACGCGACTACCCTTGATTCAAAAGAGGCCATACACGCAATAGAAAAACTTTTTAAAGAAAAAGACGTAAAGGATTACTCAGTAAAGAAAATAGATCCGTCTTTGGAAGATGTTTTTGTAGCCTTAATCGAAGATTATGATAGGGAACACGGTGGTTAATATAACAAGAGTCGGTGCCATAGCCCGTAAGGAGTTTATTCAGATAGTACGCGATCCGCGCAGCCTATGCCTTGCAATTGCTATACCTGTTCTATTGGTCTTTCTTTTTGGTTATGCACTGAACCTGGATGTAGATAATGTGCCCATAGCCATATGGAATCAGGATAATTCCCAGATTTCTAAGGACTTTATACTATTTTTCAACAATTCAAGATATTTCCATGTTTACGGATATTATGATAATTATAAAGACCTCATTGATTTGATGGACCATAATAAAATTCTTTTAGCAATGGTAATACCTAAGCATTTTTCGCATCTTATACAATCCAATGGGACGGTACCCGTACAATTTCTTGTTGAAGGCAGTGATTCAAATACTGCCAGCATAGCCAAGGGTTACGCCGAAAGTATTGTTAAAAATTATAATACCTTACTTATGCAAAAAGCCATTTCAAGATTCGGAGTTATGAATCCCTTCTCGATAAAATACAGGCCCCGAACATGGTTTAACCCAAACAGAGAGAGCAAGGATTTCGTGGTTCCCGGAATTATCGCTGTTATCATAATGATTATTGCTTCTCTTCTTACGTCCTTGACGGTCGCAAAAGAATGGGAAAGGGGTACGATGGAACAGCTTATAGCTACCCCCGTCAAGTCGAGAGAAATTGTTATTGGAAAATTTTTACCTTATTTTGCAGTGGGGCTTCTGGATCTTATAATCGCGGTTATTATGGGAACGATTATATTCCGCGTTCCTTTAAGGGGAAGCATTATTCTTCTGTTCGGATTAAGCTTTCTTTTTCTTACAGGAGCGCTTATGCTCGGCCTCCTTATCTCTATTAGCACAAAGACGCAGCTTGTGGCTAGCCAAGTAGCGATTCTTGCTACGTTTATGCCGGCTTTTTTGCTTTCCGGTTTTGTATACGCGATTTTTAATATGCCTAAGGCCATTCAGCTCTGTACATATTTTATACCCGCGACCTATTATATAGTTGTATTAAGAGGGATATACTTAAAGGCAGTAGGAATTAAAGAGCTTTTTCCTCAATTTGTGTTTTTACTTATCTTTGCAATTCTGGTTTCGGGCCTTGCAGTAGCAAAATTCAAAAAGAAGGTGGCGTAACGGTGTTCGAACGCATAAAGTTTATTCTTATAAAGGAATTTCTGCAGATCCTGCGCGATCCGAAAATGAGAGCCATTTTATTTCTTTCGCCGCTTCTTCAGATAGTTATCTACGGTTACGCTGCCAACACTGATATTCAAAATATTCCCACGGCAGCTTTTGATCTCGACAATACCAAAGAAAGCAGAGAGCTTATAAGGCGTTTTAAATATTCAAAATATTTTAATATCAAATACTATGTTTACGACGAAGGAAGGGAAGACGAATTAATAGACAAAACAAAGGTAAATACTGTTATAAGAATTAACCGCGGTTTTGGGCGCGAACTTGTAGGAAATAAAAGCGCAAATCTCCAGATCGTAGTTGACGGAACTGATTCAAACACCGCTAACATTATCTTGGGTTACGCCGATGCCATTGTCCAGCGGTATGCGTCGGAGGCATTTGATGAACGTATGCAGATTTATTTTAAGGGCGGGGAGGTTGCCTATCCCAAGGTCGATCTAAGAGACCGTTCATGGTTCAACGTAAATCTCATATCGAGAAATTATTATATACCGGGCGTTATTGCCCTTACAATAACGATTATGAGCCTTGTTTTAACTTCTATGGCTATTGTTAGAGAAAAAGAAGTTGGAACAATGGAGCAGCTTATGGTTACACCAATATCGCCCTTGGAGCTCATCCTCGGAAAACTAGCGCCTTTTGGTATTATAGCCATTTTTCAAGTAACGCTTTTAACAGCGGTAGGAGTTTTCTGGTTTAAAATTCCCATGAACGGCAGCGTTTCACTTCTTTTTATAGCAACCTGTGTATACCTATTAACAAGTCTCGGGGTCGGGTTGTTTATTTCGACTATTTCTTCGACGCAGCAGGAGGCTGTCTTGTCCACATTTTTATTCTTTTTCCCAGCAAGCCTTCTTTCAGGATTTATGTTTCCCATAATGAATATGCCCAAGGTTATTCAATACGTTACCTATCTCAACCCATTGAGATATTATATCGTTATATTAAGGGGGATCTTTTTAAAAGGGGTAGGCATAAAAATTCTTTGGCCGCAAATTCTTATTCTTCTCATTATGGGGACAGCTATAATTACATTAAGTTCCCTTTGGTTCAAAAAACGTTTGGTTTAGATGTGTTTTACACATTCGTCAATAAGGAGGCATTTGTAATATTATGAATCTTATACGATTTGCCCTAAAGGCGCTTCTTCCACAAGCAATTGCATTTGAAGAAGCTACTAAGAATCCGATGAAACATCAAAAGAAGGTTCTTTTTGAATACATTGGACGTAATAAAAAAACAGAATACGGCATTAAATATGACTTTGCAAATATAAAGTCTATAGAAGATTACCAACGCCTGGTTCCCATAAGCGACTGCATAAGCCTTCATCCGTATATTGAGAAGATGGCAAGGGGCGTACACAATGTTCTTACGATAGACAAGCCTGTATTTTTTGGATTAACTAGCGGCTCAACAAACCGTCCCAAGCTCATTCCGGTTACGGAATTCCAGCGCGCCAAAAAAGCCGAAGTAATGAATGTATGGGTGTATTACCTAACCAAGGATCATCCCGATGTGCTTGCCGGTAAGATTCTGGCAATAGTAAGCCCCGAAAGAGAAGAGATTACAGAGAGTGGATTGCCTTGTGGAGCCGAAAGCGGCCACGCTTATAAAAATTTGCCGCAGGCGATAAAACATTATTATGCGCTTCCTTATGAGGTTTTCGATATTACCGATTTTGATGCCAGATACTACTCTATCTTGAGGGTATCCATGGAGCAGAACGTAACGACCATTGTAACCTTAAATCCCACGACGATAATTCTGTTATGCCGCAAAATTGATATGTGGAAAGATAAAATAACAGAAGATATAGAAAGAGGCACATTATCCAGGGATTTTAATATTCCAGAAAATATAAGAAAAATAATAGAGAAAGGATTAAGGCCTAATCCTAAGCGGGCGGAGGAACTAAGAAAAATTATTAAAGAGAAAAAGAAATTAGTACCAAAAGATTTTTGGCCTAAGGTAGCGCTCATAGAATGTTGGAAGGGGGGCACGGTAAAACTATATCTCAAGGAACTGCCTCGTTATTTTGGGAATGTACCTATAAGAGACATAGGATGTCTTTCGACCGAAGCGCGCTGCTCGATTCCTATGAGCGATGAAGGGGCAGGCGGAGTATTGGCGATAAAGACAAACTTTTGTGAATTTATCCCGAAGGAGGATATTGTCAAAAAAGATAAGCGTATCCTTCTCTGTGATCAGCTCGAAAAAGGCAAGGACTACTTTCTTATTGTAACAACCCCGGGCGGGCTATACAGATACAACATAGACGACATCGTACGCGTAGTGGGTTTCTTCAACAAGACCCCTATTATCGAATTCATGCAGAAGGGGTTGAATGTATGCTCCCTTGCTGGAGAAAAACTCTATGAATCACAGGTTAGCGAGGCTATAAACAGGGCCGTTGATAAAAATAATGTAGTAGTCCAATTTTTTTCTATCTGTATGGGGTTGGAGCAGCCGCCACGCTATATCTTCTTAGTGGAATTTGAGGGTACACCATCTCGTGAAGAGAAGAAGAGGCTACTGAAATCTATAGAGGAGGAGCTTCGCATTGAAAATAGGGAATATGATTACGTGCGATTGGCGCAGCTTTTGACCAGCCCTATTCTTAAAGTTGTCAAAGAGGGCGGATTAGAAAAATACAGGACCAAGAAGGTTCTAGAGGGAACCCATGACGGCCAGTTCAAGGCTCCTGAGCTTGCACTTGATGCTAATTTCGAGAAGAACTTCGAGATAGAAGAAGAGATACCCCTAGAGTAGGGGTATCTTCTTAGCTGTATGCGGAAAAATCTTGAATTTTTGCCCCCTGCATGTTATCATATTTTCTATTCTTTTAGCTCATAATTATAAGGATTATATATAATGGATGTTAAGGCTTTTATTAAACACAACTTCAGGCATTTTAATGCGGCAGTCATAGTAGATGCCGCAGAGGCCTGGGTAAATCATCTAAAAAGCGGCGGAAAGATGTTTCTTACCCTTGCCGGGGCCATGTCTACCGCTGAAATCGGTATTTCATTGGGGGAGATGATAAGAAAAGACAAGGTCCATGGCATATGTGCTACGGGGGCAAATTTAGAGGAAGACCTATTTAACCTGGTAGCACACAATAGCTATAAGAGGATACCCCACTATAGACATCTTAGTCCTGAGGACGAGGCAAACCTTAATAAGGAGCGCTTTAACAGGGTTACTGATACTTGCATACCAGAGGCTGAGGCTATAGAGAAAATCGAGAAAAAGCTGTATGCTTTTTACAAAAAGGCAGAAGAAAAAGGCGAGAAACGTTTTCCTTATGAGTATGCTTATCAGCTTATACGAAGCGGTGGACTGAAAAGTTCCTACCAGATAGATCCCAAGGACAGTTGGGTAGCCAGTGCATGCGAAAAGAATCTACCCATTTTTACACCGGGCTGGGAGGATTCTACCTTAGGCAACGAAGTGGTTTCTGATGTTCGGGTCGGACGACTCAAGGGCTTTGAGTTTGTAAAAAACGGTCTTGAGCAGATGAATTATCTTATAGATTGGTATCTGGACAATACCAAGACTAATTCAATGGGATTTTTTCAGATAGGGGGCGGTATCGCCGGAGATTTTCCGATATGCGTAGTGCCTCTTATTAGGCAGGATTTAAAAAAAGAGTGTAAGCTTTGGGGATATTTTTGTCAGATTTCTGATAGCACTACCTCCTACGGTTCTTACAGCGGGGCAGTCCCGAATGAAAAGATAACCTGGGAAAAATTAGGGGTTGATACTCCTAGATTCGTAATTGAGTCAGATGCGAGTATCGTGGCCCCTCTTATTTTCAAATACGTTTTGAGCAGCTAAGGAGATAAATATGATAATTTTAACAGGTGGAGCAGGTTTTATTGGTAGTGCGTTTCTTTGGAAATTAAACAAGGAAGGTGTTGACGATATAATAGTTGTTGACCACCTGGGTGAAAACGATAAATGGCGCAATCTCTTGGGCAAAAAATTCCTTGATTACATCCAGAAGGACGATTTTCGAAAGATGGTAGAGGAAAATAAATTTCCAAAACCAAAAAGCATAATTCACATGGGTGCTTGTAGCTCAACGACGCTTACAGACGCCAATTATTTCATAAAAAATAACTATGAATACTCCAAAGTATTAGCCCAGTGGGCGCTAAAGCATAAGGTGCCCTTTATTTATGCATCTTCGGCTGCTACTTACGGAGACGGTGCGCTTGGCTATGATGACGATGATAATAATGCTTATGGACTCCGACCGTTAAATATGTACGGATATTCCAAGCAGCTTTTTGATCTTTGGGTCTTAAATAACAAATTCGAAAACAAAATAACCGGAATTAAGTTTTTTAACGTGTTCGGTCCCAACGAATATCATAAGGGCGAAATGATGAGCGTTATATGTAAACGTTTTCATGATGTAAAAGACAAGGGCGTAATGCGTCTTTTTAAATCTTATAGGGATGATTATAGAGACGGCGAACAAAAAAGAGATTTTGTGTACATTAAAGATACCGTGGAGGTAATGTACCATCTCTTTGCAAACCCCGGCATAACCGGTATTTATAATCTCGGCACAGGACTTGCGCAGAGCTGGAATGATATAGCCAATGCCATGTTCAGCGCGTTAGGTAAAAAGGCAAATATAGAATATATAGAAATGCCGGATTACCTAAAGCCTAAATACCAGTATTTTACCGAGGCAAAGATGGATAAAATTAAAAATGCGGGGTATGATTATAAATTCCGCTCA
>JABMRN010000320.1 GCA_013202515.1 Candidatus Omnitrophota bacterium
AGGTCAATTATTGGAACGCAACCCAAGAAAGGCCACTTTACCAATTTTTCTACATCCTCTAGGCTCTTCACAGTATCATCAAGATATTCGAAGAAAAATGCAAGTGCCACCCCTCCGAAGAATCCAACTATGATTGCCAAAAGAACGTTCAAGCGCTTTTTAGGTCTTATAGGAATTGCAGGCACCTCGGCAGGATCCTCAATGCTAACATTGTTCGCCTTAAGACCCTCAAGGGTATACATCCCCCCTTCCTTAAGATCCTGGGGGACAACATCGTAATGAAAGGCTGATTTTTTTACACTTTCAATTTTTTTAACTAGCTCGCTTATCTCTTCTTTGAGACGAATTATCTTCGGATGTTTACTCTTATATATCCTTGTATATTCAGACAACCTGCTTTCGAGCTTCAGGTATTCGTTTTTAAGAAGGTTCATGAGCTCGTCTCTTGATATGTAATAGAGATTCCTCTCTACGTATACCTCAGCCATACGGTTTGCGATCTTCGCAGCCAGAACAGGGTCTCTGTTCTCCACGTTAAGTCTTAAAAGACGCGTATCCCTTACAGGCGCTACATTGACTGTCTTTAAAAATGCCTTTATAGGGTCTTTGGCCTTGGCATATTTTTTTGTATTTCCTAGATTAAATTCGTTAAATATGCGGCGGGCGATGGCACGGGAGGTAATGATTTCTTTCTGGCTTTGGTAATATTCTTTATAGGAATAATAATTTTGAGATTCAAGAGACACTAAGCCGTAAGTCGTAAGGACATTGGGGCTTTCGGCATCTATTAAAAGCGTTGCTGAGGCCTGATACACCGGCCTCATAATGAGGCTTCCTATCGTAACAACAAAAACAATGGTAACGAAAAATATGACGACTACGCTTCGCCTTCTGCGCAGAACATCGACATAATCTTTAAGATGAAGTTCTTGTTCTATATTCGTGATATCCATAATATTCTTAGAAAAAGCTCTCGGGGACAAAAACTATGTCATCTGATTCAAGAGTAATGTCTTTTTCTTTTTCCCCTTTTTCGGTTATGTCCTTTACTCTTACTTTTATGGTCTTTTTCTCGCCGTCCTCAATGCGTATAACGCGTGTACTGTTTATATCCGCGTCCTTTGTGAATCCCCCTGCCATTGCTATTGCCTCTAAAAGCGTCATATCTTTTTCGTCCGGCATGTCAAACTTCCCCGGAGCGCTCACCTCTCCCACGACTGAGACCTGTTTGGGGTGGTATTCTTCTATAAAAACCAAAACCTGTGCGCTTACGAGATAATCTTTTTCAAGAAGGGTCTTTATTTCAGTTTCGAGTTCTTGAACGGTTAAGCCCACAACATTAAGCTTTCCTAAAAGCGGGAATGTTATGCTCCCATCAGAAGTTACCCTTGTTCTTGTTTCAAGATCGGGGTGTTCATGGACTGTTATCTTTAAGACATCGGTCGACTGTAGCCTATATTCTGCATTTTCCGAGAAAGCATTATCTATGAGGCACCCGGAGACACTTAAGAATAACGCTAATAATAATATTAAAATTTTTGTTTTCATTGCGTAATGCCTTTCATCCTACGATTAAAAAAACAGGCGGGCGCTGAATTAGCTAAAAACCGATGGTTCCCGTTAACGTAACAAGGTTATCTATATAGTTGAAAGTTCCAAATCTCGATTTTCTTTGTTTGTAATCGTATCTTGCCTTCACCGAAATCCATTTGCGAATATCGTATCTTATTTCGGCACCGCCCCCGAAAAATTGGTCGTATCTTTTGTCGTTTACCCCGCCTACCGTTGCTGAACTTGGATAAAGGTTGATCTGATAATAGCCGAATGCCGATGCCAGCAATTTTTTATTAAAATAATGCCTATAATCAAGCCCGACGTAATTAACGTTATAGTAGTTCAGGTTCTGAAACGTAGATTCGTATATAGCCCTTTTCAACGTTAAAGTTAATTATATCATCGCGTGTATGACGGTATGAAATACCGCCGCTTGCAACAACACCGATAAAGTCATTGCTGTCGGTGAGTTCCGACGTATCGTAACTCTGATATCTAAAACCCCCTTTAAGATTCGTTGAAAAGTCTTCGTGCAGCTCCCCCAAGAGACCCATCAAGATTTCTGTATACCAGGAATCTGAACTCTTCGGGCTATCATATGTAAGGATGCCTAAAATGGAATCTAAAAGAAAAGACAACTTCGGAAGGAATCTATAGCTTAATTGACCGGCAAAAGTGTTTAAAAACCTGTCTTTATCGTGATAGGTTATGTCACCTAATGCTGATGAGAAAAGCGTATTGTCGCTTATGAAATTTTCAACGCCGAATGTATATCCGGCTTCAAAACCCAGCTGGTCAAATTCTGCTCCAATTGTAGCCTCTAAAAAATTATTTTGCCTTTTAACGCGGTTTACGTCTTCTGATCCGGCCCTGTCAGAGAAGTACCTGTAGAAATCAGAAAGCGTAATTTTATAATCTGTCCAGTTTATCTCAGCCAACGCTCTGGCGGTGTGGTCAAA
>JABMRN010000024.1 GCA_013202515.1 Candidatus Omnitrophota bacterium
GCCTCAAACAACCTCTATATAAAGATAATAAAAAAACCGGTGACTATATAAGTCACCGGTTTAATGAAATGGCCGCTGCTGGTATCTATTATTGTTCTTTCCCTAGAAGTTCATCAACTTCTTTTTTTCCTTTTTCAAGCTCTTTACCATGTTCTTCATCAAGCTTCGATAATAGCGCTTGTAGTTCGCCTACATGAGTTTTTTCCTCTCTGGCAACATCCATCAATAGTTCTTTTATATGAGGATTTGTTGCGTATGCTGCCAGCTGCTCATATAGGTTAATTGCATCAAGTTCAGCAATAATTCCAAGACGCAATATCTCTTTATCCCTATCTTCTTGTGGAACCTGTTCAAGATCTATAGGTATTTTTGATAGTCCCGCACCAATAACATTCTGAGCAACTAACCCCAGAACAAAAAGAGCCGCAAATATAACAACAAATATGCTTATTTTCTTCAACATTCTTACCCTCCTTGTTACCCAAAAGCATACCCTCTACTCACAAGATTTGCAAGCCCTCTCACCGCATGCTAGATATTGCTGAATGGCCCTGGTTCGTCGTTCGGGTTTCGTGATTCGTGTACTTGTGGGCGTGCCATTCGCCGATAAACCAAAAAAAGGAAACCTACAAAAAAAGAAAGTACCTCGGGAGGTACCGAAGGCATCTATAGGCTATATAAACTGTTCCTTCTCTTTGGGGCGGGAATTATTTTGCTAGTTACCTTATCTGCCAGCTTCCGTTTTTCGCCTCGATCGGTGTTCCAGATGGAGCATCTTGCTGAAGACGTGCAGCATAGACTTTTTGGACATCATTTACTGATGTGTTGTTTTTTGCAGCAATCCCCCCATATATGATCATACGGTCATTGTTCTCGTCCCTGACCAGTTTTTCCGTAGAAGCCCCAGCGGATTTTCTCACAACAACCATGCCAGAGTTGCTTTCACCGATCACACCCGACTGTTCTAATGAGACGAGTTGAGAATACCTGGCTTTACGTCGTAAAGCTGCATTTTCTACTTCAGAATCAAGCTCCTCTGCATAAGCAGTGCTCACCAGGCGGTCGAGTAGGCTTATAGTGCCTTTGGGTTGTTTCTTTTCATCCGATCCGGTGACGATATTTTCTATCGCATCTATATCGTTTTGTACATGCTGATAAACGTCCAAACGCATAGTTACGTCAAGCTTGATTGGCTTCTCAGGCGCCTTCACCCTTACGGTCGCGCATCCGACCATGAAAAATAGAATTAAAATCGTAAAAATCTTGAGTTTATTCATGTTGTTCTCCTTTTATTGGCAATATATCATGCAGTATTACATTAAAAGCACGTTTACCCGACTGCCCATCTAAATGAATATTCAGATCCAGATCATTCTTATTAAGTCCCACATTTATTGTTCCTATATCATACCTGTAATTCTTGAAATTCTCCACTATTATATCAAGCGGTTGTTCTGCCCCTTTAGCTATATTTTCAAGAAAGCGGGTATCTTTTATGATTAGAACGCCACCTGGGACATCTGTTGAAAATTCTCCCCGCACGTCAGTGATACCGGACCTTGTGCCGTTAAGGAATAATTCGCCCTTTAATTTGCCGGTCATCTCCACCTTTTTCGTGAGATTGAAATCCTCAACAAAAGAAATCAGGTCCAGATTCCTGCAGTTCAAATCAACAGCGAAATTGTTCGTACCAGCAAGTGATACTTCTGCAGTACCACCAATGTCCCCATTGAAAATACTTGCGGATAAAGAATCGAGAGATAAAATAGGATCGTTGAAACGTACAGTTCCCGATATACCGGTCATTATAGCCTTATTATATGCTATCTTTTTTACCGAAAATTCCGCTCCCTCTCCAGAAAGAGACCCCTCTATGAGCCCGCCCTCTAAAGACACTCCCCGCACCTTCAGGTTGTTAATAGCGGCATCAATATGATGCACACGCTTTTCTGGTAGTGAGGCCTTTAGGGAGATCACTCCATCAAGCTCAATATCCCTTGTCCTTAAATTAATTTTTATTTCTGATAATGCGATTTCCTGTATCCGAAAAAGCCCTGAAGATCCCGCGTTGAGGAGCTTCTTAACTTCCTCAGGGTGACTTCGCCTGAGGTCAATTGCCATTTGTGCCCTATCCAGCTGAATTTCTCTGACACTGCCCTTAAACAAAGAAAGGATATCGAATGTTATATTTACTTCCTTTATATGTAAAACGTAGAGGGCCTCTCTTTTGATCTCTACATCGGAGAAAATAAGCGCACGTCCGGGATGAATGCGGCATTTCCCAATTGAAACAATACTTGAGGGGAATGTTTTTTTAAGATTAAGCTCTGCCACGGTGGTAACGATTTGAGATGCGTAAAGTGACAAGACAGCAATCACCAGTACAAGAATTGAGATGCCAAGAATAAATAGTTTATATATTTTCATATTTTTGGTGAGCTACTTTTTGAAAAATTCCTGAGGCAGGTTATTGCCTGCTCCAAGTATTCGTACAAAAAAGGCAAGTTATCATGCTTTTTAGGAGTGATGTCTACAGTTAAGAAGCCAGAGTTATCATCATACCCCTTATCCACTATTCTCATAGTTATGCTATTGCCGTCCCCAGTATTGTAAATTAATTTTTTTTAGCATTATGCCTCCTTATATATTTCTAAAAGCATACCCTCTGTTTACAAGATTTGCAAGCCCTCTCCCCGCATGCTAGTTATTGCTGAATGGCCTTGGTTCGTCGTTCGTGGTTCGGGGATCGTGTTTCGTGTACTTGTGGGCGTGCCCCGTTAGAAAAACTCTTCTTCTAACGGGGCGTGCCATGTTTTGAGATTGACCGAGCCCGGAGGTCTCCCCTCGACTTCGCTCGGGACAGGCGGCACTTCCTCGGACATTACGTCCTCGTCGCTTCAGGGA